>JAUVCL010000096.1 GCA_030595845.1 Campylobacterota bacterium | reverse complement strand
AAAGCACTCAAAGACTACTTTGAAAAATTAAAAACAAATGCAGACATACAAATATTACGCTAAAACCAAAGGAACATAATGGGACTCAAACCCGACACATGGATACGTGAGAAATCGATCAACGAAGCAATGATAAGCCCTTTTTGCGAGGGACTTGTAGGAGAAGGGGTGGTCTCCTACGGACTAAGCTCATACGGCTATGACATTCGTGTCACAGATGAATTTAAAATCTTTACGAATATCAATGCCGAGGTGGTTGACCCAAAAGATTTTAATGAGAACAATGTAGTGGACTTCAAAGGTGACGTATGTATCGTACCCCCTAATTCTTTTGCGCTTGCACGTACTGTAGAGTACTTCAAAATGCCCAGTGACACTTTGGCTATTTGTCTTGGGAAAAGTACCTATGCGCGTTGTGGTATCATCGTTAACGTGACCCCTTTTGAACCAGGGTTTGAAGGACACATTACCATAGAGATATCAAATACAACACCTCTTCCTGCTAAAATATATGCAAACGAAGGTATCGCACAGGTCCTCTTTTTCCAAGGAGATGAACAGTGTGAGACAACCTATTCTGACAGAAAAGGAAAATATCAAAGCCAAACAGGGATTACTTTACCCCGTATACTCAAACAAAGATAAGGGAAGAAACTTGTAGTATGTCTTATAATGCCACACTATGAGCGCTTCAGCTTTTCACTTTCCCCATTATATAGATAAACTTATAGCCTTTTATCTACATTTGTGTTACAATGCCAAAAATCCATGCCACTTTTTACTTGCCAAAAAGTAGCTCCTATTCAAGAAGAAATAAGGATACCCAGTCATTAATGAAAAATTTAATTATCGTAGAATCACCTGCCAAAGCACGAACTATTACCAACTTTCTAAGTAAAGACTATAAAGTCATCGCCTCAAAAGGACACATCCGTGACCTTCCTAAAAGTACCTTTGGTATCACTCTGGATGATGAAACTGGTGATCTGATACCCAAATACTCCATCCCCAGAGATGCAAACCCTACGGTAAAAGAATTAAAAAAACTTGCAAAAGAAGCTGAAGTTGTCTTTATCGCGACCGATGAGGACCGCGAGGGTGAGGCTATCGGGTATCACATTGCAAAAGCTATAGGTAAAGAACCTACAGAGCTTCCACGTATTGTCTTTCATGAGATTACCAAGTCTGCCATCCAGCATGCCCTTGAGACACCTCGTAAAATAGATATGGACTCTGTCGATGCACAGCAAACAAGAAGACTGCTTGACCGTATCGTAGGATATAAACTTTCTCCTTTACTTGCAAGCAAGATCCAAAAAGGTCTTAGTGCAGGGAGAGTACAAAGTTCGACACTTAAACTCGTGGTAGAGAAAGAACGAGAGATCAAGGCCTTTAAACCTGAAGAGTTTTGGACGATCGATGCGCTTTTCCAAAAAAATATAGATGCAGCTATCTATGATTATAATGGGTTAAAGATCGACAAACTCACCATTAAAAATGAAGTGGATGCAACAGAAATAGTCACTGCCGCAAAAAGTGAAGATTTTATTGTACTTTCTTTAGAAAAGACAAAACGAAAAACAAAAACACCTCCCCCATTTATGACATCTACTCTGCAACAAGCTGCATCTACACAACTGGGATTTTCTCCTAAAAAGACTATGATGGTAGCACAAAAACTTTATGAAGGCGTCAAAACAGACCAAGGGACAATGGGGGTTATCACTTATATGAGAACCGACTCCATGAACCTTGCAAAAGAAGCTGTTGACGGTGCTCGTGACTATATAAAGTCCACCTATGGCGATAAATATCTTCCAGCCAAAGCAAAAAACTATGTAACCAAATCCAAGGGAGCACAGGAAGCCCACGAAGCTATTCGTCCAACGATGATAGCCTTTGATTCTAAAATGGCGGCAGATTATCTCTCTGCTGATGAACTGAAACTCTATAGACTGATCTATAACCGTTTCTTAGCATGTCAGATGACAGAAGCAGAGATGGAATCACAAACACTCCTCTTTAAAGGCGATAAATGTACCTTTAAGGCAAGTGGAAGAAAACTTCTTTTTGATGGTTTCTACAAAGTGACGGGACATGGAGATAAAGACAAACTCTTGCCAGACCTCGAAAAAGGTCAAATAGTAAGTCTGGATGAGATCAAGCAGGAACAGCACTTTACAGAACCTCCTGCCCGATATAATGAAGCAAGTCTTATTAAAAAATTGGAATCACTGGGTATCGGACGGCCAAGTACCTATGCTCCTACTGTAACTACTCTGCAGACACGTAAATATATTGAACTTGAAAAGAAACGTATTCACCCTACTGAGATCGCTTTTACTGTTACAGAAATGCTTGAAGAGCACTTTCCTGAAATCGTCAACTCTGGCTTCACCGCAAAAATGGAAGAGACCCTTGATGAAGTTGCAGAAGGTAATACGGACTGGCAAACCATACTCAAAGCATTTTACACACCTTTCCTGCAAAAAGTAGAAGAGGGTAAAAAGAACATCAAAAGTCTCAAGGTAGCTATCCCAACGGGAGAAAACTGTCCGAAGTGTGAATCTGAACTTCTCTTGCGTAAAGGGCGTTATGGTGAGTTTATCGCTTGTTCAAATTTCCCTAAGTGCAAATACACAAAAAATACCGATGGAACAGAGATAGAGGGGCCGGAAGAGACGGATGAGAAGTGTGAGAAATGTGGTTCTATGATGGTCATCAAGAACTCCAAAAGAGGAAAGTTCCTCGCCTGTTCAGCCTACCCTAAATGTAAAAATGCAAAATCTCTTGAACCAGCAAAAGAACTCACTGTACCCTGCCCGGAATGTGGTGGAAAACTTCAGGAAAGAGAAGGGAAAAGAGGTAAGTTCTTTGGCTGTGTCCATTACCCAAAATGTAAATTCATTGCTAACTTTGAGCCTGTAGATAAAAAATGTCCAGAGTGCGATTACACTATGGGGATAAAGACCCTTAAAAGTGGTAATGTCTATGAGTGTTTTAAATGTAAACACAAAGAAGAGGCTAAATAAATCCTATGAAGCAGAAACAGATCTTCTTATGTGCCATCAATAACATCCTTAGCGGTACATGTCAAGAAGACTGTAAATTTTGTACCCAAAGTGTCCGATATCATGCCAATATTGAACGCTACAACTACAAGAACATTGAGCAGATTGTCTCTGAAGCAAAAGCTGCAAAAGCCAATGGTGCACTAGGGTATTGCTTGGTAACGGCAGGTAAAGGTCTCGATGATAAAAAAGTTGACTTTGTCGCACGTGCTGCACAAGCAGTAAAAGCTGAAGTAAAAGATCTCAACCTCATTGCCTGCAATGGTACAGCTACAAAAGAACAGCTCACTTACCTTCAAAAGCATGGCATTGATAGCTATAATCACAACCTAGAAACTTCTGAACGTTATTATGCAGATATCTGTCAGACACATGCCTGGAGTGAACGTTATGAGACCTGTAAAAATGTAAAATCAGTGGGTTTAGCGCTCTGTTCTGGTGGTATTTTTGGAATGGGAGAAACTGCCGAAGATAGAGATTCACTTTTAAATTCTATCGCATCACTTTCTCCAGAATCAACACCGCTAAACTTTTATCACCCCAACCCTGCACTCCCTATCAAAACGAGAAATATAGAGTTGGACGAAGCCGTAGAGATCATCAAAAAAGCACGTAGCCTTTTAGGAGAAGATAAACTCCTTATGGTTGCAGGAGGACGTGAACTTCTATTTAACGGGAAAGAGTCACTGATGTTTGAGGCTGGAGCCAACGCTATGGTCATAGGGAACTACTTAACCACACAAGGTATTGAAGCCAGGAGTGACAAGAAAATGCTTGATACTTTAGGATATGAGGTAGCTACAAGCTGTGATACACACTAACATCACGCTTATCCTCACGCTATCCCTGCTTATTTGGAGTAGCCCTTTTGTTTCAAAATTATTACGCTTGCCTATCCCCCCCGTTGAGATTATTTTAGGTGCGATCGTTGCCTATATAGGACTGGTAGGACACAATCAATACTTCGACCTTATTGCCGAAGTAGGGTTCCTTTATCTCATGTTCTTAGCAGGTATGGAAGTAGATCTCAAACAAATTACAAAAAGTCCCAAAATAGTCATACAAAAATCTGTACTTTTTCTCTTTTTAATGGTTGTTTTTTCTATAGTATTTGGATTTATCTTTGACTTAAATGCTATTGTCATCATCTCTATGCCCCTTATATCCATAGGATTACTTGCATCACTCTCTAAAGAATATGGTAAAGAAGAACCATGGATAAAATTAGCTTTTATCGCAGGGGTATTGGGAGAGATCGTAAGTATTGCCGCGCTCACAATATTGGATGTGGCAACCATTACAGGGTTCAGTCTCGCACTTATTGTAAAGATAACCTATCTACTCTTATTTATCCTTGTTATTTACCTGCTTTACAAGATGCTAGAGCTACTTTTTTGGTGGTACCCGGAATTAAAAAGTATCCTCGTACCTAAAATGGATACTTCCTCACAAGATATCCGTCTCGCTATGGCACTCTTTTTTATTTTAATTGCGGTTATGCTCTCTTTGGAGTTGGAGTTGGCACTGGGTGCATTTATTGCAGGAATAGCCATATCCGCTTTCTTCCATCACGAGAAGGAACTTGAGGAGAAGATGTCCAGTCTTGGATTTGGGTTTTTAGTACCTATTTTCTTTATCCATGTAGGGGCATCCTTTGACTTAAATGCACTACCATTGGATGGGGTTATCTCTGGAGCACTACTCATTACCCTTTTAATGTTAGTGTCAAGGTTATTTGCAGCTATTGTCTTTAAGGGGATAAGTGGGTCAAAAGATGCCCTGCTTGTAGCACTTTCACTCTCTATGCCCCTCACCCTTCTCGTTGCTGTTGCAACGATTGGATATGAGACAAAATTATTAGATTTATTGACCTATTATCAGTTGATCCTAGCAAGTATCTTTGAGATTTTGATCTCCATGACGATCATCAAAACACTACAGGCAAGAAAAAAACTTAGTAAAGAGGATGCCACTTTATAAAAAGCTCCCCTCTTTACAGAAAGATTAACCTTCCTCGTACATCTCTTTTATAGCATTTTCATATTCTTCGTCTGCAGCTTGTGTTTTTACTTCTAGTTCACGTGAAATATTTACATCAAGTGAGACACTTGCAACTTCTTCTTTACTTGCTTCTACTTTTTCTTCTTCAAGTGCTTTTTGAGCCAATTGTGTTTTTTCTAGTGCTTCTTTTTCCGCCGTTTCTTTAGCAAGTTTTTCAGCTCTCTGTTTTTCATACTCTTCCACTTCACGTTTTTCTGCTTCGCGCTGTGCTTTGGCTGCTTCTTCTGCCTTGACTTTTTTGATTTCTTCTTCTTTAGCAACTATCTCTGCCTTAAGTACTTCTGCCTTCTGTTCTTCTGCTTTTTTGTCTTCTTGTTTTTGCGCTTCTAGCTTTTTTGCTTCTTCTGCAGCAGCTTTTTGCTCTTCTTCTTTTTCCCTTGCTTCATCTACTGCCCTTTGACGCATTGCATCCAAACGTGATTCTGCGTCACCTTCTTCATCCACACTCTTAGATTCACTGGTCACAGCATCCAAAGAAGCAGCCATCATGGCAGAATTCTCTTCAGGAGAAGAAGGAAGCACTTCCTCCTCCTCTATCTTTTCAGGCTCTACCTCTTTTTCGGGGACAACTGTATCTTCTTCATCATCCTCTTCACCAGTCAATGCAGCAGATTTCCGCATATCATTAAGTAATTGTTCCTCCTCTAGGTCCATTTGCGCAAAGTCCTCTTTTAAAGATGCATTCGCACTCACAAATAATAACGCAATTCCTACCAATAGATATCGTTTCATATGTTACTCCTTAGGTTCTAGCTGCTTTAATTCAAAATACTCTTTTTGGAGTTTTTGATTTTCAATTTTTAACGCTTTATCTTCAAGGGATAAGCGGTATTTCTTCTCTTTTAACTGCGTTAAAACAGTTAGTGAGTTCTCTCCATACATCAAAATACCTATATAGATACCAAACAAAAGAATACCTATAGCCGTCACCAAAAAAGTTTTCAATGAAAAACCGGCTATACCCTCTTCTTGTCTAGTATCTGTCATGACTTATACCTTTCTACTTTGTAAAAAGTGACGCACCTAAATATTCAAACTGACCTAACTCAGCTTCGATCTCAAGTAGCCTGTTATATTTGGCGATTCTGTCAGATCTTGCCGTTGAGCCTGTCTTTATTTCGCCTGTATTAAGTGCTACTGCAAAATCTGCAATGAACGTGTCTTCACTCTCTCCTGAACGGTGAGACATCACACAAGTATACCCACTTCTTTGTGCAAGACGTACAGTTTGCATAGTTTCAGAAACAGTTCCTATCTGATTTGGTTTGATCAAAATAGAGTTTGCAATATCTTTTTCAATACCTTCTGCCAAAATCGCTACATTGGTTACAAACAGGTCATCACCAACAAGTTGTACTTTATCTCCAAGCACTTCAGTAAGTTCTTTCCATCCTGCCCAATCCTCTTCCCCTAACCCATCTTCAATAGAAACAATAGGATAATTCTCACACATTTGCGCATAATATGCCGTAAGTTCAGAAGATGTAAGTTCTCTGTTCTCAGATTTCAATACATACAAACCTTCATCATTAAGAAGTTCAGAGGCAGCAACATCAAGTGCAATAGCTATCTCTTCCCCTGCTTTGTACCCTGCAGCATCTATTGCTTTCATGATCACTTGTAATGGTTCTTCATTACTTTTTAAATTAGGGGCAAATCCGCCTTCATCTCCAACGGCAGTGCTCTCACCCATTTCATCAATAATTTTTTTAAGATTATGATAGACTTCAGCACATGCTCTGAGTCCTTCTGAAAATCTGTCAAAGCCTATAGGCATAACCATATACTCTTGAAAATCTACAGAGTTGTTTGCATGTTCCCCACCATTAATGATGTTTAACATTGGCACAGGCATCACCACTGCATTTGCTCCACCCAAGTAACGATAAAGTGGCATTTTCATACTTGCTGCTGCTGCACGTGCTACAGCCATAGAAACACCAAGTACGGCATTAGCCCCAAGGTTTCCATAGTTTTCTGTACCATCCACTTCTTTCATCGTAAGGTCGATCTCTGCTTGATTGAAAGGGCTTAACCCAACCAATGCATCACATATAGCTCCATTTGCATTTTCACAGGCTTGAAGTACCCCTTTACCCATATAACGGTCTCCGCCATCACGTAGTTCTAATGCTTCACGTTTACCCGTACTTGCTCCACTGGGAACAATAGCATTTTCAACTGTACCATCACTAAGGCTTACTGTCACTTTAACAGTGGGATTCCCTCTGCTATCCATTACTTCTGTTGCTACGATCTCATCGATAAAAATCATCTATTTCCTTTATATTATATTCATCATGCTACGTTTAACTATTATTTTATCGAAATTTACCCTATACTTAAATGAGTATCGTAATCCAAAGGTTCAATGGGGTATTTATTCTTTTTTATACC
>JAUVCL010000052.1 GCA_030595845.1 Campylobacterota bacterium | reverse complement strand
GCAAAAGCTTTGATACTGTACACTGAATCACTTTTATCTATCGTTGGTTTTCCTCTATTCGTATTGTTAGACTTATTGTCATTCTTCATATCTTCATCCCAGTATCCACCCTCATCACCACCAGCAAAACCGCCCATCACTAAACCCTTCTCATATTAATTTTTCTCAAATTTTGGTATTCTGTTAAATCTATATTTCACTTCATTGTCAAGTATTTCGATGATAGAAAAAAATTGACCTGTTTCTACAAGATAGACACCATCTTCTTGTATCTTAAAGTACTCAACACCAAGTTTCTTCCCTAATTCCATAAATGACTCATCTCCCGTATAAGTATTTGTGGGTAAAGCCAAATGTGTAAAAGGATCTAAAGCTTTTTCACCCTCATAATAAAACTGTCCCTCATGGATACGATGTAAAGAGGAGAGTGTACCGTCAACGCCCAGTTTGTCTGCGATCAATGCTCCAAGTGAACGTATGTATGTCCCTTCACTTACCTTGGATTCAAAATGTACAAAAGGGTGGTTATAGTTTATGAGTTTGATGTCGTAGATATTAGACGTAATGGTTTTAAGCACCACTTCTTCTCCGGCACGGGCAAGTTCATAGGCACGTTTGCCATTGATCTTCTTGGCACAGAATTTAGGAGGGTAGTAGGTGAGTGCCCCTTGTAAAGAGGACAAGATCTCTTTGATATGGTTTTCATCAAAGGCTTCTACCTCTTTAATACTGTCTATCTTCTCTATATCAAGGCTAGGAGAGTTCGCACCTAACCATAGGGTAGCCTTGTAAGATTTAGGTGTTTTATTGAGATACTGGAAGAGTTTGGTGTATTGACCCGTAGCGACTATGAGACAGCCTGTGGCAAAAGGATCCAGTGTACCTGAAAATCCTACTTTTTTGGTTCCATATTTACGTTTAACATAGCCCATGAAGCCGTTAGATGTTCTGAAGATAGGTTTGTTTACGACGAAAAGACGGTTCAATAGGTTTCCTGTAGGGTGCGTTTGCTAACGCACCGATAAAATGATTAATGCAAAAGGTGTGTTGGCAAACGCACCCTACGAGTTATATGGATTGTACAAACGAACTGAGTATTTCTTTTTTATTTCCACCAAAATTAATAAGGAGTTTGTACTCTTTACCTGATTTATTGGCAGCCTGTACCCGACCGATGCCAAAGATCTTGTGTTTCACAAGATCTCCTTTTTTAAAGGCTGAAGCTTTGGTTATTTTGAGGCTGGTGTCTTGAATGAGTCCTGCTTCACCGAGGAAACGACTTTTGTCTATCATTTTACGACGACCCTTATAGAAGCGGCTATCAACATAACACAGTGTCAGGTCAGATTTTGCTCTGGTGATCGCCACATAGCCTAAACGACGTTCTTCTTCCATATTGCATCCCTCACCAAGTAAAGGGAAGAACTCTTCTTCCAAACCTATAACAAAGAGGTGTTCAAACTCCAGTCCTTTGGACGCATGGATACTCATGATGGTGATGGTATCTTCTTCTAGTTGATCTTGATCACTTTGCAGTGAAATATCATTGAGGAACTCATCAAGTGTCAGGTCAGGGTTTTTGATGACGGCATCTCTAAAGTATCCGTAAAATTCATCAATATTCAAAATACGGTCAAATCCATCAACCATACCCACATAGTGGTCTTTAAGTTTGATGTGTTCTTCAAACAGAGTAATGAAATTCCCCAGTGTACGGGTGATCTCATCTTGTAAAAGTGTAATATCTTCAACAAGTTTTGCAAGTGCAGTAGATACTTTTTTACTGATAACGGTAGGTAAGTCACCTACAATAGATCTTTCTATATATTCATACAGAGAAATGTGTGAATCAAAGGCAGCTTTCTGCAATTTTTCTATAGATGCTTTACCGATACCCCTTTTGGGTTTATTGATAATACGTATGAGTGAAAAATCATCATGAGGATTGGAAAGAACCCGAAAGTAAGAGATGATATCTTTGATCTCTGCACGTTCATAAAAGCGCATGCCCCCTATGAGTTTAAAGCCTACACCTTCCTTGGTAAAACCCTCTTCCAGTGAACGTGAAAGGGCATTGATACGGTAAAGAACGGCTATCTCTTCGGGATCTACTCCTTTATCCAAGAGTTTTTGTACTTCATGGGCGATCGCTTTGGCTTCCATAGATTCATCGAGTGAATGTAAAAGCTTAACTTTTTCACCTTTCCCTTTGTGTGAAGTCAGCTTTTTACCTAGACGTGTTGAATTGTGTTCTATCAGTGTATTGGCTGCTTTAAGTATGGGATCAGTGGAACGGTAATTGGTTTCAAGTTTTACCGTTTTACAGGTCTCAAAATTACTTGCAAATTCTAAGATATTGCGAATGTTCGCACCACGCCATCCATAGATACTTTGATCATCATCTCCCACGACACAAAGATTGTTGTGCTCTGAAGAGAGAAGCTCAAGCAGTTGAAACTGCAGTTCATTGGTATCCTGGTACTCATCTACCATGATGTATTTATAGCGATTACTTGTTTCTTTTCGTAAGGCATCATCTTGACTGAGTATTTGATAGGTAAGCATGAGAAGATCATCAAAATCCACAAGATTGTTCTCTTCTATATTATTTTGATATTTTTCATAAATAGCCGCTACTTTTTTATAATCGGAAAGTTCTGCTTTTTCTAAAACAACTTCAGGTGAGAGTATGGAGTTTTTATATTTTGAGATTTCTGAAGCGATAAAAGCGATATGGAGGTCAATTTTCAACTCTTTTGCAATACTTCGTAAAAGACGTTTTTTATCATCACTGTCTATGATGACGAAAGCATTGCTTCTGCCCAGTTTTTCAATATGAAATTTTAAGAAGAGTAGACCAAATTTGTGAAAGGTACATAACAGAGGAGGATAAGAGACTTTTGAAGGCATAAGACTAAGTGCACGTTCACGCATCTCTGTAGCTGCCTTGTTGGTAAAAGTTAGTGTGAGTGTATTGGCAGGGTCAATGCCCACTTCCCCAACAAGGTATGCAAGTCTTGTGGTGAGTGTTTTGGTCTTTCCGCTGCCGGCACCGGCAAGAATAAGCATGGCACCATCAATATGTTCAACAGCTTCTCTTTGGGAAGGGTTTAATGCATTTAAAATTGTTTCCATACTTGTTTGTACTCCTGTATAGTATTAATTATACCGTTTTATTGATTAGAAGTGACATAAGCATAAAACTCAAATATCGAGTGCAAGAATTCTATTTCGTTATTTGAGTAAAACAGCAAAAAAAAGAAAAAATTTAACATGATTTGAATTAAACTAAATAAAATTATTCTAATAAGAACAACTTATGTATCTTTAAGTATAATCTGATATAATGACATTATTAACTTAGACATTTAAACCAAGGACATACATATGTTAAAAGATTTTGTAAAATTAGAAACATTTCTAACTGTAGCACGTGAAAGAAGTTTTTCTAAAGCTTCTGCTAAATTAGGGATTTCGCAGCCGGCAGTAACACAACAGATTAAATTTATTGAAAAATATCTTGCCTGTAAGGTGATTGAGCGTAAGAAAAATGGTATTAAACTTACCAATGAAGGTGAGGAACTCTATAAGATAGCAACCAGACTTGAAAAAGAGATACACTCTTCAGAGCAAGATATACTTAAAATTATCAATAAAGAGATCACTTTTAGATTAGGTGCTTCTTATACGATCGGGACCTATATCATTCCTGGGAAATGTTTAAATACTGTGGCTGAAGCAATCAACAACAGTGTTAAATTAGACATAGATCTAAGTGATAATCTTGTACAAAAACTTAAAGACAGAAAAATTGACGTAGGGCTTATTGAATCACCGGTGATGGACAATGAGCTTATTTACAGAGAATGGCTTGAAGATGAACTTGTTGTTGTAAGTAATGTGCCAATTCCTAAAATACTTAAAACAGAAGAACTTTATGACTTTGACTGGATCTGTCGTAATGAAGGATCACATACAAGAAGAGTTGTTACAGAAGTCTTTGACGAACTGGGTGTTTCTTGTAAAAGCTTTAATGTGCTCTCTGAAGTAAGTAATACAACTACTGTACTTCAAACACTTAAGAAAAGTGACAGAGATCCGGAGAGACCAGTGGTTTCTATCTTGTCAAAATATGCGATCATGGATGAAGTAGCTAATGGGGAGCTTTTTGAAGCAAAACTCAGAGGCTTTACCATGACACGTAAGTTCTTTATTGTTTATTCTAAAGAGAATAAACATAATGCTTATGTAGATAAAGTGGTAAATTATATTTTAGCAGGTCACTGTTAAGTTTTAACGCTAAGGTACAAATTTGAGTCTTTGTACCTTGCAACTACTTCTTTTTCTTAAGAAGTTTTTTATTCTCAGGGTTATTTAACAAGGCTTCCATGGAAGATTGTTTAGATGGACTCTCTTCTTTTATTTCTTCTCTTTCTATTACCGGTTGTGCAAGATTGATCACAATAGGATTGTCACCCACAAAGATCTGTTTAATGGCAAGTAAGGGTACAGACACGGTTGAACCAAAATTGTCACTTCCAAACCCAGCTTCAAATAAAAAATGATTATTTTCGAGTTGCGCACTTTCAAATGTATAGCCACTCAATATAAACAAAACAGTATCCTCAAAGGATTCTTTGATATCTGAGGGTAATGCTGGATTAAAGGTGATATATTTGACTTCACAGGCAAGTGCAAACTCCTGGTTCTTTTGAAATAAATAGTCAATAGTTTGAAAGATATGTGTTTGTATGAGTGTACGATACTCAGGTGTTTGAAACAGATTGATGGTCATGATATCTACCTTACTTTATAATATATATTAAAATGATTTAAGAATTTAAATCTTATCATAGCACTATTTAATAGAGAATCTTTTGAACAAAGTCCACAAGAATCACTTCAGAAGTCAACTCATATAGCTTGTTACATTGAAATAATGTCTATATTTAGTACTTTGAATCCTATCATAGCATTCATTAGAGCTACTTGTGTAAATTTGGGTAGGTCTTCTTTACTAATATCTGCTGTCTTAAGTAACCCTTCTTCGATCAATTTTGCTCTCATGGTGCCCAGTAGTAAAGGTTTTTTAGGTGTGATCCACTGCTCTCCATCATAAAAAGCAATATTTGCTATGGTGGTATCGGTTAAAAATCCCTCTTGTTCTATGATGATCTCATGCACATTGGGATGGGAGATGAGTAAAGCATCCAAAGTTTCTCTATTGGCATATTTATGGGAATATTCAATGTCTGATGAGACTATTTTGAGGGAAGTGATCTTTTTGGGAGTGTAGGGAATATATTCGATGGAGTTTAGCTTTTCTCCATAGACAATACGACAACGAAAGAGTCCCTTTTTGGGTGCTGTGATATGGGGAGATAACTCCAGAGTATCTTTCGACCCAAAAAGTGTCTGACGGCTTTGGTTACACCTTTTCTGATGATAAAAAAGATTGTGTACTTTACCGTCTTCAACTCTTATTGTTTCAAGGAGAAGAAGTGGTAATGTTTCGTGAGACATTAGGTGTCAAATAACTCGGTAGAGAGATAACGCTCAGCGGTATCACAAAGTATAGTAACGATTGTTTTACCTTTGTTCTCAGGTCTAGATGCAAGTATGAGCGCAGCATGTAGATTCGCCCCTGAAGAAATACCGACAAGCAGACCTTCTTCTCTGGCAACTTTTTGTGCCATGGCAAAAGAGTCTTCATTGCTTACGGCAAGTACTTCATCATAAATTTCCGTATTGAGAATCTTAGGAACAAATCCTGCACCAATACCCTGTATCTTATGTGGACCTGCTTCTCCACCTACAAGTACGGGGGAAGTAGAAGGCTCAACTGCGATCACTTGCAGGTCAGGTATCTTTGCTTTGAGTACTTCAGCCGTTCCTGTCAATGTTCCTCCTGTACCCACAGATGCCACGAAGATGTCTATCTCTTGTGTATCTTTAAGTATCTCCACCGCAGTGGTTTTTCGGTGGATCTCGGGATTATCCGGATTATTGAATTGTTGTAGTACTTTGGCATTGTTAAGTTCTTGTTCTAGCTCATCAGCTCTTTCAATGGCACCACTCATTCCTTCGGCAGCAGGAGTGAGTACCAGTTTTGCACCTAAATGTGTCAGTATTTTACGACGTTCTATACTCATGGATTCGGGCATGGTTAGGAGGAGTTTAAGTCCTTTTGCCGCACAAATGGCAGCCAAACCTATACCTGTATTACCACTTGTAGGTTCAATGATCGTTGTATCTTTATTGATACGTCCTGATTTGAGCGCTTCATTGATCATATGAGCAGCAATTCTGTCTTTTACCGAAGAGGTAGGGTTCATAAATTCACATTTACCCAAGATGGTTGTTCCCGTTTCTTCAGAAAGGGTATTGATCTTCACCAATGGGGTATTGCCTATAAGCCCCTCAATATTATTTGCAATCATGTACTATCCTTATTCTTTTACCTTATATTCTTAAAATATCTTAACTAATTATTTTTGAGTTAAGGCTTTAAATTCATCATTTTTATTATTGTAGTCGATATTTCTCTTTTCTGTGACATAGAAGGGCTATATAGATGAATGATTCTGTTATGTATGATTCTTTTAAGCGTGTATCAATTTCTAATTTCTTTAACAGTGTAAGCTATCTCTTCATCTGCATACATAGGTACAACACCATTGTAATCAGAGGGTACTTTAAACGATCTCTTTTCTAAGATAATGGTTTTCTTTGGAGGTGTTACGCCATAAATTCTGTGTGCATTGCCAGAAATAAAAGCTTGAAGATTTTCGAGCGAAGCATTTTCTTTCTCAAAAAGTTCAGCTAAAACCTGCAGGGCAATGGGTGCAGTAAAGACACCTGCTGCACAGCCACAGGCTTCTTTAGCATGTTTTGGATGTGGTGCAGAGTCTGAACCGAACATTACTTTTGGGTGCGCCGCCAATGCTACTTTGAGCAGTGCAGCTCTGTCTTTGGGACGTTTTGCGATGGGCTTACAGAAAAGATGAGGTTTAAGCATACCGCCAGCCACATCATCCAGAGTGATAAGAAGATGGTGCAGGGTAATAGTAGCATAGAGGTTTTCAAATTTATCCAGTGCTGCCACACTCTCTTTTGTTGTAATGTGCTCCATGATGATCTTTAGTTTGGGAAAAGCCGTGGCCAGTTTTTCATAAATACTGACAAACTCTGCTTCTCTGTCCATCACAAAACCATTGGTTTCGCCATGCACACAGAGAGGTATGTTCAGTTCCGACATGGCTGAAAGTGCCGGACGCAACTCTTCTACATCAAAACCACTTACACCGCCTTCTGAGTTGGTGGTAATACCCGCAGGGTAGAGTTTGATCGCTGTGATCTCATCTTTGATAGATTCTAAAAAGAATCTGTCATAAGAAGGTTTAAAAAAAAGTGTCATATAGGGCGTGAACTTTTCCTCACCAATGGCTGCCATAATACGCTGCTTATAAGAGATCACTTCTTCTTTTGTACTCACAGGGGGTACAAGATTAGGCATGATAATAGCGCCGGAGAAGGTATGGGCACTCATTTTTGCGATATTTTCCAACATTTCACCATCTCTGAGGTGAAGGTGCATGTCAAGTGGAGCGGTTAATTGCATCGAAGTCCTTTAGAACATAATATTTTGAGTGATCAGCCGACATACTTTGAGGTACGAGCCAATAGAGTACATCTATTTTGCCACAAAATGCATTAAATTTGAGTATAGAAAGATGTTTGGGAGGTGTATAATTAACCAAAGGATAGTCTATGCCTCCTTTAAAAAACTGATTACATCGTAAGATACGTAAAGTACTTTCCCCAAGTGCCTTATGTGGAGCATTAAATTCAAACTGCCACGAGGCATACTCAGAACAACTTGGATAATAACGACAGGATGCAGGAAGCATTTTTGAAATGTACTGGTACCCTTTAATAGGTACCAGATAGAGGTTTTTTGTGTTCATAGGTATAGAGGGGCTCTTAGCTTAACTTTTGTGTGAGAATAATGTACAAATCGCATAATACCCCTTGTGTCTGATTGGTAAGTTTATTATAGTTTAAAACGGGTTTTATGTCAATTATTATCCCTCTATATTTGGGCTGTAAGTGCATATAACAACTGAAGTATTCTTTGCTATAATCAGCATTATGAATAAGATACAACGTAAGTTTTTAATATCCGCAGACATACAACGCTGGCTTAAAGAACAAATCCTCACCCTTGAAAAAACAGAGCAATTCTACATCAAATCAGACAGTGATACACAGTGTTATTATCTGAAGTCTTTTCCTCAAACATATACAAAAGTAATGATTGGGAAAGAAGGGAAAGAAGACATGGTTTCTGTGACAGAAGAGGTCTATGATGAAGAACGTAAAAAACATACAGGAAGAAAGCTTACACGGAAGTCGTATACTGTTGCTATGGGGGAAGAAACCTTTGTTGTCTCCAAGTACTTAAAAAATCTCAAAGGGCTTTATGTCCTTTCTGCCTATTTTAACGATGCAAAGGCCATGAGAGAATCTCAAATGTTGGAGATGCTTCAAGCATTTATTCTTAAAGAGATTGACCACGATGAAAAATATACGGACAGAATACTCTCTTTATGTGTGAAACCCATGGAATATGACCTGCATAAACTTTTTGACAAGATTGATGCTTTTGAGTCTGCCAATCTCTTTTTCTGGCAAGTTCCAAGGCGGCTTTATGTTCGTGATGGTGTTGCTTTACTACTCTATAAAAATCTTCGCCTTTTACATTACTATAAAGTAAATTACCAGCGTAAACATTTGAGTGCAACACTGCACCGTTTACGTGTACTCATGCGTCGTACTGCTACCATTTTAGATACTTTTCCAGATCTTTTTGCGCCCGGCGTTCAGCGCTTTTGCACAAGTTTATTGTTACGTTATCATGAAGAAACAAAACTGTTACGCACGCTTTATTTTTTAGAAGAACTTTGCTCTACGCGAGAAAATGCAAAGTTAAGCCTTTATAGCGAACTGAAAAGTCTCACTTCCCAAGAAGAAAAAGAAGTAACACAGATGCTTTTATCTCAACCTTTTGGACAGCTGATACAGATACTTACAAGAGAACTTTTTGATCAAGAGCATCATCAATATAAGGCTTTAAAAAAAGAGGTTAAAAAAGTAGTCAGAAAACATTTGAAAACATTTGAAACTTTACTTGCAAAAACAAAAGAGGGGTATGATGAAGAGATGCTTGAGCAACTTTATACCTCTATGGACTCTCTTCAAACACTCATCGAAGATTTCTATCATATCCTGGGAGAAAAAGAGACACAAAGACTTGTAGAAGAATTTAATATTCTTTTTAAGCCTTTACGTGAATACCGTAACTGCAAAGAACGTGTAATCATTCTGACAACTATAAAAGAGCAGTCAGAAAATGCAACGCTAGATACTGACCCACTTTTGTGTGAGCATGAAGTTGAACTTAAAGAAAAGATAGCGTATGCTTTAAAATTACTCAGAACATCAAAGTTTTATATCTAAAGTCTTTCCTTTTTTCTATTCTTCTTGTTTACTTATTTTCTTATAAAATCTTCTATTGGATGTTGCAAAAAAGAGGTCTCTAAACGCGCTATAAGGTTTTTTAACTAAATTTATCTATAATTCTTGAGAAAAAGTAGCAGGTTGTCACTAAGTCCTAAATTTTGATTTGTTAAACATTGGCAAGGTTTTGGAAGAACGATACTGTCATTATTAAAAGTGTACGGTATTCTTACCTCAGAACTAGCATGTGTTAATTGAATAGATAAGTGTCTATTTTATGGTGTTCATTCCACTTTTAAAATCTTTTGTCTATCAAATAATAGGGTCTAATTACTTTGTCATTAATATTATTTAATTTCTGATATACAAAAGATCTTGCTACTCATAAGTGTACAACAAAGTTCTTTGTCGTTAATATTATTATATTTTTGATACACAAGAGAACTTGACAATAATATATGTACAATAAAACATCTTGTTGTTAATATTTTACATTTTATGATAAACAAAGTATTTTGATAGTAAAATACTTTATTATATTAATATCAAAGGAATGAAAATGTTAGCTAATGAACTAAATTTCGACAATGCCGTAGACTATCATTATGATCAGTTCCCTCCTGAAGTAATAGATTATAGAAGAATAATGAGTCAGATCCTTAAAACAACTGATGCATTGGCACGTTTCGATCAGATGTTAAAGAGTATGCATAATAGTGAAATACTTCTAGCCCCATTAAGAAATCAAGAAGCTGTCATTTCTTCACGTATGGAAGGTACTATTAGTACCATGGATGAAATATTGCAATATGAAGCAGATTATGATGAATCAGAAGCCTCGCCAGCTCCAGTTAGAGCAGAGATACTTGAGACAATCCTCTACCAAAGAGCCCTTAAATCAGCCCAGAAGGCTGTACTAGACGGTCAGCCTGTATCAGAGTATTTAATAAAAGCTGTACATCAGCAGTTACTCTCTTATGGTCGAGGAGCCTCTAAAAGTCCTGGTACTTATAAAAATGAACAAAACTATCTTGCAGATAGAACAAAAAGAAATATTTTATTTGTACCAATAAGCCCTGAAAAATTACAAGAAGGGATGGAAAAGCTATTTAACTACATCAAAGAGAGTGATGATCCTGAATTGGTCAAGATAGCTCTTACTCATATTGAGTTCGAAGCACTCCACCCTTTTAAAGATGGTAATGGTCGTATAGGGAGAATGCTTATAACATTAATGCTCTGGTCATCAGGTACTATTTCTGCACCACACTTTTATATTAGTGAGTTTTTTGAAGAACATAAAAATGAATATATAGATATGATGAGAGACGTATCTGTGAGCGGTAATTGGACAGAATGGTGTATTTTCTTCCTTGAAGCTGTAGAAAAACAAGCTATCAGAAACCTTGAAATTGCAGAAAGTATAAGAGCACTTTATGATGATATGAAATTGGTTTTTAGTGATGCTTTATCATCTAAATATAGTGTAAATGCACTTGATTATGTATTTACTAACCCGGTATTTCGTAATAACAAGTTTACACAAAATAGTGGTATTCCAAGTGCTAGTGCTGCAAGGTTTACAAGAGCACTATTAGACAAAGAGCTACTTGTTCTTCGTGAAGCACCATCTGGTAGAAGACCTGCTTTATATGCTTTTGAACCCTTGTTAAGTCTTGTGAGAGTATAAAAGTAATTACTTACCCTTCTTGTTAAGTAGAGGAGAGAGGGAGTTGATAAGGGTCTCTTTAACACTCAATCTCATATCATCGTTCCCACGCAAAGCATGGGAACAAGAACAGATAGTGGAGGGACATTTCAAACTAAAATATATTACTGAATCACATTTCCATTTTGTATCATATATGAGTTCGACATATTGACAGAATGGTAGATATTTGTACCATATTTTTTACTGTAGTATTGAAGTAGTAGCTTTTGAAGTGTTGGCTCTATAGAGGGTGTGAACCAGCCGTTGTTGCTGAGGACTATCATGTTCTTTGGGTTTCCTTCATAAAGCTTCTCAGAGGTGGCTTCAAAGCAGATGGCATTTCGGTAAGTGACACCGTTTATTTCATAGTCTGTGACATCAGGACTTGCTTTATAGTCTACGGCACCATCATAAAAAACATTGTTGACCCAGTCACTTAAAAAATCAGGAAGAGGATTACTTTCACCAAAAGGAACAAGCACCACTTTATTGGCTACGGTGATGGTGTTGTCTGTGAAGATGTAGGTTGAGTTTCTTGGTGTTTTTCCATCCCAGTAGAGTCCGCCTGTAACGATGGAAATATGTTTGGCTTTTTCCCTCAGTTTATCTACAAGTGCTTGTGAGCGGTTAATAAAGGTAGGGAAAACAGATTCGGGCAAGATAATAAGGGTTTTTTTATCAGCTATTGCCTGGTCAATATGCCTGAAAATATTCTTAAATTGTTTGGGGTGTAGTGTTTTGTTCCATTTATCCTGAACCGAAGTATAGGTAGTGATGAGTTCAATATCTCCGCGTATAGTTGAAGTTGTTTGTGTGGTAGGTTGGTAGGCAAATAGAATGATCAAAAGATAGAGGAACTGTTTTTTCCAGATGCTGAGTATCATGGCAATAAGTATCAATGCAAATTGCCATTTTTCAATGCCCAGATAACTTTCTATAAACATCAGTTCGGGTTTGAGCCAGTCAAAGGAAAAGGGGTGAATGTAGCTTAACACTAAAAGCCCAAGGGCTTTTAGTGTTAATGAAATGATGTAGGGTGTTGTCTCCTGACAACACCATTTAGGCAAACGAATTTTTGGTGTTGTGGGGACACAACACCCTACAAGTAAAGAGGATGCTTTTTCACTTATCCATCCAATAAATGCAAAAATAGCACCATAACTTAACATGATAATAACGATCTCTATCGGTGCTGCCCAGACCATTTCATAATGGATGAGACTCAGGGCAATCCACCAAAACCAGAACAGACCTATGAAAAATCCAGAGATAAACCATATTTTTGTACTTGACTGTAAAAGTAAATAAAGTGATAAAAGTCCTAAAAATGTATTGAGGATAGGGTGTGATAATCCCCAGTGATCAAGGTAAATGAAGGCAGAACTGAAAACAGCAATGAAAAAGCCTCTTGTTATCTCTAAACTGCTAAAATAATGGGAAATTTTATACA
>JAUVCL010000080.1 GCA_030595845.1 Campylobacterota bacterium | reverse complement strand
TGATCCGTCTTCATATGTCGATTGGTGCAGATATGTCGATGAGTTTAATTCTTAGCTATGTTGATACGGTATTGGAAGAAAGAAATCAAAAAGAGATGCGTGCACCCAAAAAGACAAAAGCACTTTAAAACAATAAAGGTTTCTCTATAGAACTAGGAGTCACAGAAAATACTGATACTCAGAAAGAAGTAAAAACAGTAATTAGAAAGCATAAGAGAGGGTATTTCTCTACTTAATTGAAAGAAGGAGTAGCAATGGATATAGTGACATTATTGGGATCAATGACACTTCTGCTATTTGCAGTATGGTTTGGTAAAACTCTTAATACCTACAGTAAAGAGAAATATAGGTATACACCTATAGTTTTAGGCACGATTTTTTTTGGAATGATACCTTATATACTTCTCATTATTGGATTTCTTTTTAAGGAGAGTGGATCTGCTATATTAATGATAGCTATTGTTTTGGCAAGTATAAGTGTAATAGGACAATTTATATGGATATTGAATCGTAGTTCTGTAATGGTTGCAACGGGAGCAATTATTCTACTCACTATAGCTGGCTTACCGACAGTATTATTTCTTTTTTTCTCTGCTAGGGATGATAATTAATATAGAGAAAACTTTATAAAATAGAATAGTTAGCCACATTCCAAGTCTAAATTTAGAGAGATAGTAAAAAAGCTATTTAATGAATGAACATTACATAACATCAAGTAGTATTAAATAAGAATCAGAAATATTTTGTAAGATTTGGTGCCGATTGATTTTTCGTAATAGACTCATATTTTAACCTGTCCCAAAAAGAGACTTAAAAAGAGAACTATAATACAGCTTGGAAAGCTAGGGCTAGATACGCTTTTGCCCTATGATCTTCATGACTTTGTCTATCATCTTTTTGTGTGTAGCGATGTCTCCGTGTTCGGTTTCTATATTGATGTAATTGTTATGCTTTTGGTGTAAGACAATACAGTTTGACATGGAGTTGTCATTGGACTTCCTTGTGACTTTCTCAAATTTAACATTTAGACCTACGGCAGTAAATTTTTTGATTTTATCTTTCTGTACTTTTTTCCCAGCAAGGTAAATGAGTGTATCTTCATCTTCAAAACCTTTTTGCTGACCACTCCTGATCTTCCCAGCAGGGAAGGCAAGAATATTTTTGGAATATTGTCTCATAGATACCGTACCTGAACCACCATTTTTAATGTGTCCTTCTGCGTTGGTATGTAGAGCCAGATAAGGAAGCTGTACAGGTTTATAGGTATCAATGATTTTGCAGATCTTTTTACCGTAAAGGGAATCTCTTTTGAAGTTCCTGTTTGGATCTTTTCCTGAGACATGACGTTGATCATTTGATTCTATGGCAAGGAAGCCTCCACCATAATGTTTAGCAGCATAAACAGCAGCATCAAAAGCACTCTCTTCATTGTCATGAGGCAAATACCAGAAGGGTCCTTTTGGATGTTCAGTATTCCAGACAAGCAGGAAAGTCCAGGTTTGTTTTCCTTCTTTAAAAGTGATACGATCAGCACAGAGTGAGCCCATACTCCAGCTGTTTCGTTTGAGGTCATGTGATCTTGTGTCCGATTTTATCTGCACTTGTTGTACATGTTTATTAATATTGTCTGGAAGAGGGCAGTTGGTTTTGACACACCCTGTTAGCAGGAGAAATGCAGTGCCACTCATGATAATATGCAGTAAAAGTTTTTTTCTAATCATTTTATTTTTTCAAGATTTAGAGTACATTGACCCAAAAAGTGTTTGCAATAGTAACAATAAGTAAAATTCCCAAAATATTAAAGATGATCCCATATGTCGCCATCGTTTTAATGGAGACTACCCCTGAACTCATAGCAATGGCATTTGGCGGGGTGGCGATAGGAAGCATGAAGGCATAAGAAGCACAGACTGTTGCGAGCATCATGATAAGCGTTGCATCTATACCCGTTTGTTCTGCTACCTTGAAGAGGATAGGAAGCATGATGGAGATCAAAGCTGTGTTAGAGGTGATCTCTGTGGTGAATGTGACCATGGCAGCGATAATGAGTAAAAAGAGCAGTAGGGGCATGTCTGAAAATGCGACAAGGTATGAAGCGATCTCAGAAGCCATACCTGTTTTTGTAAATGCTGCTGCGATAGCAAACCCTGCACCAAAAAGAAACATAATGCGGTAAGGGATATTTTCTTTGTCCTGCATCCAGTCTAAGATAGAAAAAGGCGGTGCAAAAAGAAGTAAACCTGCGGTGAGAAGGATGCCTGGTTCACTTAGACCCAGACCGTTATAGTAGGGTTTGATGGGTGCGTTGATAAGAAGCATAAAGATCAAAGCACCTATGAGATACATAACCTTTTTTTGATCTTTGTTAAGAGGCTCAGTACTAAGATCCGCATCGATACTTACATCTTTAAGTCCTATGCTCAATACAAACCCTACTACGATAAACATAACTAAAACCAGAGGTGATACCATGTACATCCACTTGGCAAAAGGAATAGCTTCCATACCAAGCTCTTCCATGACTCCCATCAGTATGAGATTTGGTGGTGTACCGATAGGCGTTAAAATCCCTCCGATACTTGCCCCGTAAGCGATACCCAGTGCCAGACGCATTTTAAGTTTTACATCCTCTGTTAAAAAGAGTGCAATAGGAAGGAGAAGTAGGGTTGTGGTGGTGTTGGAAAGTACGGAACTTAAAAGCCCTGAAGTGATGATAAGTGCAAAGATGATACCACGGGCAGAGCTTGGGAAAAGCCCCAGCATTTTATTTGCTATGATCTTATGCAGACCCGTTTTTTCGACAGCTATGGCAATGAGAAAACCACCTAAAAAGAGGTAGATAATAGGGTTAGCATAGTTAACAGCTGTTTCTTTGGTGCTTAGAACGCCAAAGGCAGGGAACATGACGATAGGTAAGAGAGAAACCACAGCAAGAGGCAAACCTTCGTTGGTCCATAATGTGACCATCAGTACGATAGCTGCGACCATTAGGGACTGTTGGAGATTGAAGAAAAGTATCATCGCAGCAAAGGAAATGAGAGCCAGTAAGATGGCAAGAGATATTTTTTTTGTCTGTTCGGCCATTATCATTTCTCTTCCATATGATGAACAACCTCTGCCAAAGCATCTTCATCATCAATTTCTAACTCTTCATTCATCCCAGCCTCAGCATCTTCAAAGACTTCCAAGTCTATTTCTTTTTCACTCTTAGCAACGATACATGTCACCACTGCATCACCTGTGACATTAACAGAAGTACGTACCATGTCAAGTAGTCGATCAACACCCAAAATGAGTCCTATTCCCTCAATAGGAAGTCCTACTTGGACAAAGACCATAGAGAGCATGATGAGTCCTACGCCGGGTACTCCTGCTGTCCCTATGGAAGCCAGAACAGACATGAGTATGACAGTGAGATAGCCAGATATTCCTAGATCAACGCCATATATATTAGCGATGAAAACAGTGGCTACCCCTTGCATGATGGCGGTACCATCCATATTTATGGTCGCACCAAAAGGTACTGTAAAAGAGGCCACAGAGTTGTCAACACCCATACGTTTGGTGACAGAGCGTAATGTGACTGGTATAGTGGCATTGGAAGATGCTGTAGAAAATGCGAAGATCTGTGCATCTCGTATCTTTGTTAAAAATATTTTAGGACTAAGCTTTGAAAAGAGTTTAAGTAAGAACATAAGCGTTCCAAAGAGGTGGAACAAGAGTGCGATGATAAGTACCACCACATAGACACCCAATTGTACTAAAAGGTCTAAACCAAGTTCGGCTACTGCCTTGGCTAAAAGTGCAAAAACAGCGTAAGGTGCCACTGCCATAATAATGTTTACCATGTTCATCATAGCTTCATTCATCACCTCTATGCCTTCTGCAATACTTTGTGCTTTTTTCCCCACCATAAGGAGTGATATGCCCAGTAAGATGGAAAAGAAAATAATTTGTAACATATTACCTGCAGCAAATGCATGTAGAACGTTACCCGGAATGATATTTATCAATACATCTGAAATTGCAGGCGCTTGCGTGGCTGTAAATACTTCTGCCTTTGCTGTGGGTGTAGAGAAAAGAGGTATCACTACAGCTGCAAGTCCTATAGCCGTTGCTATGGCAATAGCAGTCGTAAGTATATAGAGTAGAAAAGACTTCAACCCAACACTCCCTAATTTTCTGATGTCTCCTATGCCAAGTACACCAGAAATGAGAGAAAAGAAAACAAGAGGAACTACCAGCATCTTAAGTGCTGTGATGAACATCTTACCAACGATGTAAAAAAGTCCCCCAACGATATACTCGTTGGTAAAGCTTTCCGGGGTATTTAAACCAACTATATTGATGATCAATCCTACGATGATACCTAAAAGCATTGCCCATAATACTTTTGAAGTGAGCGACATATTATTTCCTTGTTTCTAAATGAAGATTTTATTATATCTAAAAGAGATTTATGCAAAAAAATTTATACTATATTTATATTTTATGTTATGATTTTAGATAGTAGAAAATTATAGATATATAATTTAAAAGGATTTATAATGTTAAGTAATGTATGGGGATTTTTAGAACAGGCGACCTCTATTTTTTTAAGTTTGTTTTTTGTAGGTCTTGTATTTATGTTTATTTATGACCGCTTTGTGCAACGTCAACATTCGTTACTTGTCAACTACCCGGTCATAGGGCGTTTACGTTATCTCTTTGAAGCACTGCGTGAACCCTTACGTCAGTACTTTGCCGAAGAGACCTATTATGAGTCCAGGGACAAAGTAGACTGGGTCTATAAAGCATCTAAAGATGTGCCTAACTATAAGTCTTTCTGCGTTGATCAGCCTTTTGCGCAAGACCGTTTTATCGTTAAACACGCAACAAATGTACTGAATGACAATGAAGTCTCTAATGATCTTTCTGTAATTTTTGGTGCCAACAGAGAAAAACCATTTGTGGCCAAATCGCCTATCATACGATCGGCTATGAGTGATGGTGCATTGAGCCCCGAAGCAGTTCGCGCCTTTTCATTGGGGGCATCACTCTCGAATTATACTGTCAATACAGGGGAGGGTAGTCTCACATCAAACCATCTTTATACGCTTACACCTGACTTGAACAATGCAGAGTATTTGGAGATCATCAAAAGCACACCTATGGCTAATCTTGCTTTTAAAGTGTTTAAAACCTTGTTTAACACTACTTATGCCATTAAAGCATACAGGAAAGTGCTGTTAAAGAACAATAGAACAGAAAATACCTATATTTATGATTCTGGAACGCATGTGCTTTTTCGTGTGAATTGGAACGCACCGTTAAGTACTTTCCCTAAAGAGATCCCTGAATCATTGCCAGATACCATTTTTCAAATGAGTTCGGGTCTATACGGTGTGCGTGATGATGAGGGGAATTTTGATGAAGAACGTTATGAAAAAGTCATGCGTTTTTGTAAAATGACAGAAATAAAGGTCGCCCAGGGCGCAAAACAGACAGGTGGAAAACTGGGTGCATCAAAGGTGAATGCAGACATCGCCTATTATCGTGGGGTCGAAGAGGGGAAAGATCTTTTTTCTCCTAACCGTTTTCCTTATGCACACTCAATGGAACATCTTTTGGATTTTGTAGGTAGATTACAGGAAATTTCCGGGAAACCTGTGGGTTTGAAGATCGTGGTATCAGATGCAAATGCTAATGATAAGTTGGCTGCAATGGCAGCTGTAAGAAAAAAAGCTGGTTTGGCAATTCCTGATTTTATCACTGTAGATGGTGGTGGTGGTGGTAGTGCTACTGCACCGCTGGAGCTGATGGAGTCTGTAGGGCTAGGTACCTATAATGCACTGTATGTCATTGATTCAGTATTACGTAAACATGGTCTGCGTGAAGACATCAAAATCATTTCAAGTGGAAAGATACTTACCCCTGATGATGTGATCATCACCATGTCTTTAGGTGCAGATGCCGTAGGTATCGCCAGAGGTTTCATGATGAGCGGAGGGTGTATACGTGCCCGTATGTGTTCAGGTTACGGTGGACATAAATGTCCTGTGGGTATGGCAACACAGGATCCTAAGAAACGTGCCTCATTCCTTGTGGTCAAGCGTGCACACCAAATGGCAAATTATCATAATAACCTGATCAAAGGAATGAAGATGATGTTGGCAGTCATGGGATTTGACCATATTAGTCAACTCTCAACGAAAAACTTGACGTTTAAAAATAGAAGTGGTGAGATATATTTTAATGTTGAGAATTATTTTAAGAAAAAGTTTTATCTGTAAACACCATATGATCATGTATAATAATATAAAGGATACCCTATGAATAATAAAAAGATACAACCTAGTAAAGCAGTCATAGAAGCACTAGAAAAGAACAGTAGCGAAGGATTAAGCAGAAGAGATGCCATTAAAATGATGGGTATCGGTGGTGCAGCAGGTATGATGGGAATGCCTCCTTCTTTATATGCTGAGGAAGAAAGCAGTAAAAGTGATAAACAGGCAAAGGTATTGGTAGTAGGTGCCGGAGCAGGTGGTATTATGGCATTGGCCAGACTTCGTTCTGCCTTACCTAATGCAGATATTACGATCATCGCACCTAATGAAATACATCTTTATCAACCAGGGCAAGTGTTTATCGCTGCCGGATTGTATACGATGGATGACATTGTCAAAGATAATAAAGACTTTATTGCAGACGATGTGACCTGGATCAAAGATGAAGTAGCATCCTTTGACCCTGATAATAATAAAGTGATTACTCGTGCAGGTGAGGAAGTATCATATGACTTTATGGTCGTTGCAACAGGAATGGAATACCATTATGATTGGATCAAAGGTCTTACAGAAGATGATATCGGTAAAAATGGTATCTCTAGTGTTTATTTGAGTGATTTGGAGAAAGGAACTGCTAGAGGTGGTAAAGCGACATGGGAATGGTTTGAAGCATTAAAAGAAGCTGCTGCCTCAGGGGAAAAACCAACAGCTATATATACCAGTCCAAATACAGCTATTAAATGTGGTGGAGCACCACAAAAAATACTCTATTTGAGTGCAGATCATTTGAAAAAAGATGATTTAGGGGCTAATTATATTTTTGCAACGAATAGTGCAAAACTTTTTAAATATCCTGGGATTGCTGCATCATTAGAAAAAGTTCAAAAAGGGTATGACACTATTACCAATAAATTTAATCATAATCTTGTTGCTATTGATGTTCAGAAAAAAATAGCAACCTTTGAAGAAACCTATGAGGTCAAAGGTGCGTATGATGAGGACTTGGAAGAGTATGATGTAACTGAAGAGAAAAGAATGGTTGATATGAAGTATGACTTCATTCATATAGTCCCACCTATGGGAGCATCGCAAGCTTTGATTGATTCTCCGTTGGGTTGGCAAAAAGGAAATGCAAAAGGATGGTTAGAAGTAGATCAGTATTCAATGCAACACAGAAGATACAAAAATGTATTTGGTATAGGTGATGTCTGTGGGATCCCGATATGTAGAACAGGTGGATCTGCAAGACACCAGGGTCCAGTTGTTGTGGGCAATTTGGTTGCTGCATTAGAAGGCAAAGCACTTAAAGAAAAATTTGATGGGTATACTGTATGTCCGATCAAAACGGGATATGGTGAAATCATGATGGCAGAATTTAACTATGAAGGTTATGCCCCCACGATACCTTTCTTGAACCCTGAAGAACCACGATGGTTTTGGTGGGTATTTGATCTGTATCAGTTGAAACCTATGTATTGGTATCTAATGTTGCGAGGTTGGTTTTAATCCGATCATACTCATAAATCTGCCACTGCATCCTTTCTCTTTACGATAAGAGAAAAATTGTGTGACATCACATGCGGTGCAGAGCTCACTCATTTGGATCTGTTCTTCATGAAGTCCGGCTTTCAGGAGCTGCTGTTGGTTAATATAAGGTAAGTCTAACATATACTTATCACCAACAGCAGTAAAACTTTTAGGAACGTTAAAAAAATGTTCTGCAACATCTTTCCCCACCTCATAACAACAAGCACCAATGGAAGGCGCTATACCTGCGATGATATCTTTGGGGTCACATCCATACATTGCATGCATCTTTTGGACGGTTTTTAATGCAATGTGTGCCTGCGTACCTTTCCATCCTGCATGTATGGCAGCGACAACATCTTTTTCTTTGTCATAGAGGAGTATGGGTACACAGTCTGCCGTAAGTATGCTCAGGACAATGCCAGGTACATTGGTGATAAGGGCATCACAATCTTCGATGGCATCTTCAAGTGTTTCCCATCCTTGGTTTTCTTTATGTGTGATAACTTTTATGTGGTCACTGTGGGTTTGCTTGGCTACGATGTAGTGTAACTCTTCATTCATTGACAATAGGCCTGCGAGCAATTCTCTATTGGCTACAATATTTGCAGCGTCTTCACCGGTGTGTAAGGCAAGACTGAATCCATAGGGATGATCACTTGATTTTGTACTCACCGCATGAAGGAGGGAAGGGTATGTTTTAAAGTGTGTAAACCTAAAAAAATCAAGCATGATACTCCTTAGTAGCTTTTTCTAAAGAAACATAAAATGTTTTGATATAATACCTAAAAATAGGATATTCAATGGAATCTTGGTTTGACTTTGACAGACGTATCTTTAAACATTTTTCTTATCTGCTCATGTTCCAGGTCGTACCTCTATTTGTTATATCCTCTTATCTTATTTATGAGATCAATCATCATCTATTTACCAAACAGATGATTTATTATGTGATCGCAGCAATGGCATTCTTTGTTTCTGCCTTTATACCTTGGCGACAGATCTTGTGGTGGTTTGTTCCTATCTATTACCTGTTAAATCTTGGCTTGCTTATAGCCGTTGAATTTATAGGTAAAAGTATACTGGGGGCACAAAGATGGATAGAGATCCCAGGGGTAGGGGTTACTATACAACCTTCTGAGTTCATGAAAGTATCTGTGATCATGATGCTTGGCTACCTTATAGCAAAAAAGCCTCCTGATGAAAAAGGGTATGGACTTTTTGTTTTCATTAAACTTTCTATAGTTATTCTTATTCCTTTTTTACTCATTGCAAAAGAACCAGACCTTGGTACAGCACTTGTATTGCTTATCACAGGATATGGTGTTTTGTTTGTTGTGGGAATAAA
>JAUVCL010000065.1 GCA_030595845.1 Campylobacterota bacterium | reverse complement strand
CAACGATATAGCCAAAGTTGATTTGTTTTTGTGACGTTGTCATCTCTTTATCCTGTATAGTTTGTACATTAAAGAGTTGTTCTATAGTATGCTTTTGTGATCGTACAGGCTTGGTAGGTATTTTTTTTGTCATACTAGTATCACCCGTAGAACATTTACCTGCTTCACATTTCATCGTCGAGGTACTTTCTGTTTTTTCATTGACAGGTTTTTTTGGGATATCTTTTGTCATGTTTGTCTTGTCTGTGGCACATTTTCCAGCCTCACACTTCATGTCTGTTTCAGAGAGTAGCATGAGGGGAAGTAAGAGTAGAGTGATTATTTTTAACATTATAGTGCTCCTGTAAGAGATTTGAGTTTTGCGCCGGTTCTTAAGTATTCTGCTTTTATGGAAATGAGCTCTTCTTCAAGGGAGAGTTTCTGTTCTAAAAGACTTGTGTATGCAAAGAGATCTCCTCCTCTTTGGATATTGGATTGGCTGAGTTCAAACATATGTTCAAGTTGAGGCAGGCTTTCATCTTTTATGATCTTATATATCTGATAGGCTTCTGTAAGTTTTGCATACATGATCTCTATATCACTATGTAGAGAAGATCTATAGTCCAAAGAAGCACTTTTTGCAGCCAATATCTCTTTTCTTGCTGCTTCAGAGTTCAGTTCTTCTGTGCCATACAGAGGGTAGGAGAACCCAACAGTTATAGATGCATAGTCCTCAAATTCTGAACGATGAAAATATCCCATCTTTACATAAGGGTCAGGGTTTGTACTTAACTCTTGTATCGTTTTATTGGCTGAGGCAACATTTTGTTGTGAAAGTTTCATACGATATGCTGGATTATTTTCAAGTTTTGAAAGGTATGTACCTAAGGATTTGGGTATTGTGACCTTGAGTCTATCTGAGAGTGACTTTACTTTTCCCTGTACCAGATAGTTCAGTCTGGCTTTCTGGCTTTTAAGTATGGCATTATAACGTTGGGCACGTATCTTGATCTTAGAGAGGAGCAAGGATGCTGACATAGAACTTGTATGGCTTTTAGTTTGGGTAGAAGCATAAGAGGTATAGAGTTTTATATTTTGATTTGCTACAGATTTATATTTGTTTACGATAGCAATACGCTCTTCAAGTTCTTTCACTGTATAGGCAGTCATACGTATCTCTTCAGCAAGTTTAACTTTAGCTGTATCATAAGAGTCCATAATGACATCTTTTTGGGCCAAGGTATAGGTTTTACGTGCATCAAGTTTTCCAAACCATGGGAACTTCTGTTTAAAGTTCACTGCTTCATATTGCATAGGCTCTATGGAACGGTTGGAAGGATCATCAAAATGTATGTTGTTTACTGTAAATGAGATATCAGGGTTAGCAAAATTCTGGCTTGCTTCTATTCGCTCATTCATAGCTGAAAGCCGATGTTCAATGGCATGTAGGGAAGGGTGCTTCTTCAGTGACTGTTTAATGAGGGTATCAATACTTTGAGCCTGCAGCAATGCAAGTGTCAAGAAAAAGTAAAGTATGATATGCATAAATATCTCCTAGTTGTGTAAATGTATAGATAGTTTAGTGTAACACTGTGTACGAAGTGTGCACATAGAATCTTCATAAAATAAGAGAAAAAAATAATAATAATAATAAAACCTATAGGTTTACTTGACAATTGAAATATTATTGGCTAGAATACAGAGAAATTAAAAGGCACTTGTAAAAACCCTAGATATTTACATTGGACAAGGGCATTGGATTTTCATTAGCTATTTATTGTCTCCCCTATATTTAATAGAGAAGCTAAGAAAGTCAATGTGGTAGATCACTCTAGGGTCTTTAGAGGTGCTTTTTGCAGTTAAAAACAAGACGAAGGAACAAGTTACGTGAGCTTCCTGCTGAAGGAAACCCAGTGGTGACGAAGTTCAAAGGGCTTTGCCCGACAACGTCAAATAAAATAGCGAAGGAAAGAGTATGTCTCCAAGTTGTCCAATATCTACAAGAAGAGTTGATTCAAATATGGTAAGAATTATTTCTTTCCAAGTGGCACTTTTCACAATCCTCCTCCTTTTGACTCAAGAGAGTATTTTTGCACTGGTATTATTATTTGACTTCTTTATGAGAACGATCCGTCAATCAAAATTCAGTCCTTTTCAGATAGTAGGACAGTTTGTAGTTACGGGATGGGGCATTGCTCCTAAACTGTGTGACGAATCACCCAAAAGATTTGCACTTTATCTTGGACTTATCACTTCATTATTTCTTGTAGTCTTTTATCTTGCAGGATTTACTACATTGGCTACATCTATCACAGTTATTTTATTAATTTGTGCATCACTTGAGACACTATTCGATTTTTGTATAGGATGTAAGATATACTATGCAATTCAAATAGGTAAAGGTTTTTTAGATAATGATAGGAATCTCAAGTAAAACAATTTATGCAGTCGCTGCACTCGAGGAGCTTGGAAGAAGCTCAGATCGCAAAGTACTCAAGATAAAAGAGATAGCAGCAAATGCTAACATCCCCCAAAACTTCTTGGAACAGATACTCTTAGAACTTAAAAAACAAGGTCTTCTTTCAAGTATTAAAGGTGCACATGGCGGGTATAAACTTGCTAAAGACCTTAAAGATATCACACTTAAAGATGTTGTGATTATCTTGGAATCAGATATATTTTCTAATAATAGCCAAACAGATAATCCCGGTTTAAAACTTTTTTGGGATGATCTTCGATCTAATGTCTCCCAAGTCTTTGAAATCCCTCTTTCTGAACTTAAAAACTATCAACTTAAAGCCAATGATACACTTAATTATTCAATATAGGGATATAGAATGAACAACAATACGAACATAACAGACTTTGATTATTTTAATACTTTACTGGTTCATAGTGTAGGTTCAAAGGTAGGACCTATTGCACCTTCAGTTATACCTTCAGCAGCTTTTGGATATCAAAATGCAGAAGAAGCAGAGGGTATTTTTGCCGCAGAAGTAAACAAACCTTTATATGCAAGAGTAGGTAATCCTACCAATGCAAAACTTGAAGGGATTGTTGCAAAGATGGAGGGTGCTTTTGGTGCCATTGCTACGTCTTCAGGTATGGGTGCGATCTCTATGGTATGTACTGCTTTTTTAAAGACAGGAGACGAGATACTCTGTATAGGAGGTTTTTTTGGTGGTACTTATTCGTTGGTCAATGAAACACTTGCACGCTTTGGTGTCACAAACACTTTTTGTACGGTAGATGATTTTGCACATATAGAGTCTACCCTTCAAAAAGGTGTAAAAATGGTTATTATGGAGTCAGTTGGTAATCCTAGTCTTACTCTGCCTGATGTACAGCGTATTATTGACCTTTGTAACCAGTATGAAACACTGTTGATGATAGACAATACTGCAACGCCTCTTTTACTTAGACCTCTTACTATGGGTGCAGATATTGTTGTTCATTCTAGTACTAAAAATATGTCTGGTCACTCCGCAGCACTTGGTGGTATAGCAGTATTTAGAGCAGTAAAAGAAGAGGGTGACAAACTTCTGAATGCAAAGTATGCAGATGTACATAAGATCGTTAAAAAGATGGGTAAAAAAGCCTTTATACCTATCTGTAAAAAACGTGCGATGAGAGACTTCGGTATGACGGCCAATGCCTTTGGTTCATTTATGACAATGGTAGGACTTGAAACACTCTCTCTTAGGGTAGAACGCATCAACAAAAGTGTAGAGACCGTTTCTTTTTTACTTGATGAAGCATTTCCCGATGGTGTGAGCGTGAATCACCCTTGTCTCTCTTCCAGCCCTGACAATGCAAGATACAGATCAGACTTTGCACAAGGGTGTGGACCACTTTTAAGTATAGACTGTGGTACAAAAGAGAGAGCATTTAAGTTTTTAAATGCCCTTGAACTAGTGATCCTTACAGCAAATATCGGAGATAACAGAACACTTGCATTACATATGACAAGTACGATCTACTCTGACTTCAACGAAGATGCACGTCAATTTCTTGGGGTACATGAAGGGCTTATCCGTGTTTCAATAGGTCTAGAAGATCCTAAATCTATAGTAGAGGACTTTTTACAAGCTGCAAATGCTTTGTAAACAGGCTACTTTGCTACTTGAATTTGTATCTTTTTTTCTCCTCTCTGCACTGCTTTCTGTCACACTTGAAGCCAAGAGTAGCAAAGAAGGATTAGACTATCTTAATATGCTTAGAAATAATGCAGGACTTATACATTTAAAGAACAATGCTTCTTTAGAAAAAGCTGCCTCTTCTCATGCAAAATATCTCATACGAAATCAAAGCAACGGACATTACGAAAAAAGAGGAAAGTACTCTTATACAGGAAGTACACCTTCTAAGCGTGTCATAAAAGCAGGGTATCCTTCCCGTTTTGTGATGGAAAATCTCTCTGTCAATACTAGGGGAGAAGTAAAATCCATAGACAATCTTTTTGCTGCAATTTACCACCGTTTTGTTTTTTTAAGTTTTGATAAAGATGAGATAGGAATAGGATCATACTCCATAAAGAAAAAAAGAAAGTTCAAACATTCTTATGTTTATAACATAGCTTCTTCGAGTATCTCAAAACTTTGTAAGAGATCATTTATCATGGAAAATGGTGAGTATTACATTAAAAAGATATGTAGAGACAAGGAAAAGATGATACCTCAAACCCTTTTTAGGGAAAAAAAAGATGAGATACGGCGTAAAAACAGTGCTATTATTGTTTATCCCTATCCTAAACAAAATCATGTCTGGCCAGCTTTTTATAATGAATCTCCAGATCCTTTACCCAAGTATAAAGTTAGCGGTTTCCCGATCTCTGTACAATTCAATCCTGCAAACACTCAAAATGTAAAATTACAGTCTTTTCGTCTTTATAATGAGAAGGGGAAAGAAATAAAGAAGACGAAAATACTTCAACATAAAAATGATCATAATCACCTCTTTACTAAGTTTGAATTTGCCCTTATGCCCTTGGCAAGGCTAGAGTTTAACACAAGCTATACAGTCAAATTTGAAGTGATAGCTGATGGGAATAAAATAAAAAAACAATGGACATTCAAAACAAAAAACTTTAAAGAAAAAATGTACAGAATTACAGAAAATAAAACCACAGTGAATGTGAAAGCTGGAAGTACCGCGATTCTCTATATGGTACCAAGTACACGAAAAGATATTTTACGCTCTTATAAGTCAAGAGGAGGCATAAAAGTCTCTTTTCTTGATCAAAATACGGTAAAAGTGATCTTCCCAAAGAGAAGATCTTCGGGTCGGGTAAGTTTAGGGTTGGGAAAAAAGAAGGTTCACTTTAATATAGAATAACTACATTGATGCTTTTAATCCGTAAAAATAACTCTGTAACTGCATAATACTTTTGGTTCCAAGTTGATCTATAAAACTTTCCAGTTTATCTTTCTCTTTCCATACAGGTTTTTTGACCTTTGCAAGTTTTGCAACCATTTTTTTGGCTTGCGATATGACAGCAACCTTGTCGATAAGTCCTGCATCTTTGGCTCTTGCAGCTGAAAATATATGTGCATCTGCATACTCTTTTGACCTATTTACATCCAAGCCTCTTGCTTTAGCGACATCATTAACAAAAAGATCATAGGTGTCTTTTGTGAGTGTTTCGAGTTCAGCTCTCTCTTCCGGGGTCCATTCTCTGGTTGGCGTACCGGCCTCTTTGAAGGTACCTTGTTTAACAATCTGAGTTTTAACACCGATGGTATTCATAAGCTCTTCCACGTTGGCACTCTGCATAATGACCCCGATGGAACCTACGATGGAACCAGGGTTTGCAATAATAGTATTGGCATAAATTGATGCATAATAACTCCCGCTTGCCATGATCCCTGAAGCATAGGCTACCACAGGTTTATGTTTTTTCAACTCTTTAATGGCATAGGCTATTTCTATAGAGGGAGGAACGGCACCACCGGGTGAATTAACGTTAAGCAGTACACCTTTGATGCTGGAGTCTTTTTGTGCGGTTTCTATCTCTTTAAGTATTACTTCTGCATCCATGATGGGACCTACAAGTTTGATCTCCTGAAGGTTAGCGGGGATGAGTTGTGTTGTTGATGTCGGCATAAGAACAACAAAAGCGATGAGTAGAAAAATCATACCCATAAAGTGTTGACCTATCCATCTGATCGTTTTTCCTATGGCACTAAACATGATATATACTCTTCTCTGACATTGAGTTATTCCTTTGTGAGTTTAAAGTAAACATTATATCACAAGTGTTAATAGTGGGGTAGTTTTATTAAAAATTTTATATACTCAATCTAAACTTCAGAAGAATTAAAATCAGAATATTAGCAGGAGTTAAAAAAATTTGATGAACGGAAAAGTGGTCTTAAAACTAAATACAGTATAGATGTATCTGATAAATAAAGGTAAAATATAACTCAAAGTTAGAAAGATAAGAGATATACCTCATAACAAGGAACTAAATGTTAAAAAAGTTTTTTCTACTTAGTTTTTTACTGCTGTCTAACAGTGAAGCGCTAGAGTTAAAGTATACAGAAGAGATAGCACATCTTTTAACGTATGTAAAAAATACATCTTGTAAATATATACGTAATGGTGATGTTCATGATGGTGTGACTGCTGAAAAACATATACAAAAGAAGTATGACTACTACAAAGATGACATAGGTAGCACAGTAGACTTCATAAGGCTCAGTGCAACAAAAAGTACGATGTTTGGAAGTAAATACTATATTAAGTGTGCAGGCTCTGCCAAGGTTGAAAGTAGCATTTGGCTTTTAGAAGAATTAGAGAGATATAGGAAAAATAACTCTCTAGAGGTATCCCTTTATAGGCAAGAGTGAAGAGAAGTCTGTTCCTAGTTTCTTCCAGAAACCTGAATGAGGAGGAGCATAATAAGTTTTTTCTTTACCATCTTCTATCGTATGCCAGATAGGACCATATTCTATGTCGTCTTCTTCAAAATCATGAGGGTATTTCCCCCAGGAGAGTTTATAGAGGTTCTTTTCATTTATTACTTCTTTTAATTTATTACGTTGTTCTTCTGCGAGTCTTTTAGAACTCACGATCATAAATATCTCTGTATTGAGTTTATCTGAACGAGGGTCGATATTGGCAGAGCCTATGCCAAGTCTGTCTCTATCAAGAATCATCATTTTGGTATGTAATGAGAGTGATTGTTTGTTTATCCATTTCTTTGTTCGTAAAAACTTTTGAAAGCTATGAGGCTTGAGTTCATAGAGATTGACACCCATCTCAACCAATGCCTTGATATAACCTTGGTACCCACCATACACAAGAAAGACATCAGTAGAAGCCAAAGAGTTTGTGAGAATAGTGACTTCTACACCTTTCTCTCGTAAGGTTTTGAAGTTCAGCATCATTTGATCACTTGGAATGAAGTATGGAGAGATAATGACCAGATCATCTTTTATATGTTTGAGGTCTTCATTGATCTGTGATGAGATATGTGTGCTGTTGTCATGTTCACTTGTATTTACTTTAGTAGGATGATCATAATAGAAATCTGTTCGCTTGGCAACGATAAGTTGAAAGGTTTTTTTGAGCTATCTTTTGATTAAAGTTAGAGTTCTTTATAGCTTTTCCTAGAGGACGCTTCCTAAATGATTTGAGTTCTTCTTCAAAGTCTTTTTTTACAGTATCACGTAATTTTGGATCGTCATAGGCAAAAATCTCTTTAGAAGGTACTGCTTCTGTGCTGTTCCAGTAAATGTCAAATTGCTTATTAATCTCGGGTATTACTTTACCTATGGTTAAGATGTCATAGTCTATAAAAAGTGTTTCTGTACCAGAAGCAAAATAGACATTACCGATATTTCTACCACCTATGATAGCCGCTGAGCCATCAGCGATGAGTGCTTTGTTATGCATACGTCTTCCCAGACGATTGACATCCATAAGCAGAGCCATGTTACGAAAAGAGGTTCTAAGTATATTAGGGTTAAAGAGACGTAGTTTTATGTTAGGGTGCAAGGTGAGTTTCTCCCACTCAGCATCTTTTCCTGAGGTGATCATATCATCTATGAGTATACGTACTTTAACACCTCTTTGGGCAGCCATGAGCAGATGAGCAGTAAAAACTTTTCCGATAGTATCATCTTCATAAATATAATACTGTACATTCAAACTTGTTATAGCATTATCGATCAAAAAGAGTCTTGCGGCAAAGGCATCAGTAGGTTGGATGAGGGGATAAAAAGCAGATTTGTCTGCAAGTGGTTTATTTGTTTTCTTCAGATGTTTTAGAAGAGGTGCCTCCCCTCTAGGTAATTGCGTCACACTCTCTTGTTTAGGTACGGGTGACTGAAGTGTTTTCTGGCTACATGCAGAAAGAAGTAAGATGATACTCAGCCCAATGATGAGTTTTAAAAAAGAAATAAAATATCGTCTTTGATGCACGCAAACCCCTATAATCATTTTTTTGAAAATTATATCAAAATAGTATTTTATTTCCTATTTATTTTTCTATGATATTCCAAAGTAGTTTTTTTGAATTGCTCACTATCTGAAAACATAACTCCCCATGCAATTGTGCCATCTTCCTTTATGATGCCATACTCTTTTAATACCAGTGTTGCCAAATTAATATCACCCACGTAGAGCACAGTTGCAGTAACAACTACTGGGACTATTTCATCCTTGTGGTTCTCCCAGGTTATTTTGGCCTTTTTTTTAGTTTTTTGGGTGATCTTATCAAGATTTTCATCAGTGCGATCTACTTCCTTCTTGATACGTTTTTCCATACGTTTTGCTTCTTTTTCAAATTTCTCACTAAGATCGTCAAAAAACTTTGCGGGAGAAACACTGGGGAATGATAGAAACATTATTAAAAATAGTGTGCTGATGAAAAATTTTGGAATCATTTTTATTTCCCCTTGAACAATGTAGTGAAGTTCATTATTTCTTATTTAAATATTATAACTGTTTTTGATAATATGATATAATCTCTCCATGAATATCACAGATAATATACATAAAGCCAAACATCTGTTAGAAGAAGCAGATGCCATTTTCATTACTGCTGGAGCAGGGATGGGAGTGGACTCTGGATTGCCTGATTTTAGAGGTGTTGAAGGGTTTTGGCATGCCTATCCTAAAGCCAAAGAGTTAGGACTTCATTTTGAAGAGATGGCAAATCCTGAATGGTTTGAGTCTGATCCCAAACTTGCCTGGGCTTTTTATGGACACAGACTACACCTTTACCGTGATACAGTGCCGCATGAGGGGTTCAAAAAGCTTTTATCACTATCTAATACTAAAAAATATGGAGCATACATATTTACTTCAAATGTTGATGGACAGTTTCAAAAAGCAGGTTTTTCAGAAGAGAATGTACTGGAGTGTCACGGCTCTATACATCACTTACAATGCATCGATAATTGTCAGGGAATATTATGGTCCTCAGAGGATACTTTTGTCGAGATAGAAGAGGAGTTCAAAGCCAAAGAACCTTTGCCTGCTTGTCCTTTTTGCGGCGCTATGGCAAGACCTAACATCTTGATGTTTGGAGATTATGGTTGGGAGTATGCACGTACTGATGGGCAAAGAGAAAGACTTGGTATATGGTTAGATAAACTTGAAGCGGAAGGTGCAAAGCTTGCTATCGTAGAAATTGGTGCAGGAACAGCTGTGCCAACGGTACGAAATACATCTGAACAAATAGCGGAGAGGTTTGGTGTTCCTCTTATACGTATCAATCCAAGAGAGAGCTTTGGCGCAGCCATTGAGCTTCCCATAGGAGCGATTGATGCACTTTATGATATTGTTTTGTATGATTAGATTACAGGGGCTCTTATGCGTTGTTATTCTTGTTCCAAATTAAGCTTACCCATTTTATGTACCACCTGTATAGATCAACTCTTTGTACCTACTGTCAGTACGCGTAAAGTAGGGACACTGGATGTGATCAGTTTTTTTAAATACGCTACGTTGGAATCTATGTTACACAGCAAACATAAGCCAGAAGGGTATCGTATCTATAAAGCACTTGCCCAGATGACACTCAAACCATTCATAAAAGAGTTTGTTGAAAATGATGATAGAGATGTGTATATTGTAGGTGTAGATGAAACAGTAAAGAGCGGTTATGCACATGTAGCACTTCTTACAAGAGCAATGAAAACAAAATACACCATACCCCAACACAGTGCTTTGATGGCAAGGAACAGGGTAAATTATTCGGGTAAAAGCTTACAGTTTCGTTTGGAGAATCCA
>JAUVCL010000099.1 GCA_030595845.1 Campylobacterota bacterium | reverse complement strand
AAAAACTGTTGTGGTCAAAGTGGTCCTAAAAAAGGTCTGTTAGCTTAACAATGAAACATAAAAGTCTTACTTCGCCTAATAAAAAATTTATTAGGCATATCATCAAACATTACCTCAAGTACGACAAAGAAAACCCTTTTATTTTTATCTCCGGGATGCTAGCCTTTTTAGGTATCGCTGCGGGTGTCATGGTCTTGATGATCGCGATGGGTATCATGAACGGTACACAAAAAGAGTTTAGTAAAAAACTCTTTGTCATGAACTATCCGCTTACTATCCTTCCCATAGAAGAAGACTCTGTCAATGATGCACTCATCGCTTCTCTCTCTAAACAGTTTCCGCAGCTCCAATTCAGTCCTTACTATACAACACAGGTGATTACTAAAAATGACGGTGCCGTACAGGGGTCACTTCTTTATGGTGTTGATTATCATAAAGAAGGTGAGATCAATGAGATCTTTAAAAAAGCCAAAGGTGATGAAAAAAGTAAATTCAGAGTCGTTATGGGAGAAGGTCTCTCTTTTGAAATGAATGTACTTAAAAAAGATAAGGTCACACTCTATTTCTCCGAGCAGCAAGCCATAGGCTTTGGTACGATGCCTTTACAAAAACGTTTTATCATTGACGGTGTGTTTAAATCTGGTCTCAAAGCCTATGACAAAGCTATTATGTATACTTCGCTTGAAGCCTTTGAAAAGCTCTTAAAACGTAAACACGGAAGCTATGACGGATTGCATATCTATACAGAGAATCCTATGGATGAGATAGAAAAGATCAGAGCAGTCTTACCTGAAATGACGGTCATAGAAGGCTGGTGGCAGCAAAACGGAAACTTCTTTGCTGCCATGGAGATGGAGAAAAAAGCCCTCTTCCTGGTTCTACTCCTGATCATACTCGTAGCCTCATTGAATATTATCTCTTCACTCTTAATGACTGTCATGAGTAGAAGAAGCGAAATAGCTCTGTTACGTACACTGGGTGCTACCAAAAAAGAGATAAGATCCATTTTCTTTAGACTGGGACTTATCATAGGGTCTTCAGGTATTGTGGCAGGCACCCTGCTTGGTACGCTTGGTATTTGGGTACTCACTACCTTTGACATTATCTCTATGCCTGCAGATGTCTATGGCACCTCTAAATTACCCGTAGATCTTAGTATGAATGACTTTGGTTTCATACTATTAGGTACAAGTATCATCATCTTACTCTCAGCACTCTACCCCGCTAAAAAAGCAGCACAGACAGATCCTTTAACTGTATTGAGAAATGAATAAAACTGTAGGGTGTTGTCTCCCGACAACACCCTACGGCATATTATTACCCAACCAACTAAATACCTAATCAAACATCCTCATAAGAGAATTCCCGCCTTCAATAAAATCAAACATAGAAGCTTCTTCTTCCTCGTCTTCAAAAATATTAAAGGGTGAGTCATCAAATAGTCCGAACATTGTGTTATACATTTTAGAAGAGTTATACATCATACCAGACATAAGTTCAGCAGACTCTCCGGAGTACTTCATCCCTTTATAGATCGATTTACCTGTATCTTGCACGCCCCCAAGTCCAGGTATACTAATCCCTGGTATGTCAATCCCAAAAAGACCCTTCTTTTTTTTCTTTTTTTTCTCACCAAATAAACTAGGTAAACCAAAACTTGGTAGGCCAAAACTGCTATCTCCATCGAGATGCAATGTTTTTTTCAGATCACTTACCGTATTACTAAAAGAGTATTCCCCTTGAATATCGCCCTCCATATTCAAAGATTCTTTCACGTCATTGACTCTTTTATCGAGATAACTCTCTTTCCTAGGTGCAGGATAATTAATCTTTAGCTCAGATCTTATCGCATCGATTTTTTTCTCTCTACCGGTAAGTTCCTTAATGCCAAGTTCTCTTCTGATACTTTCCAGCTTATCCTCATTTTCAGAGACCACAGGTTCATTTGGGATGGGTAATGCCTGTTTCACTGAGGGAGGAACCTCATCTGCTTTGCCAGATACTCCAGTGCGTAGAGATTCCACAGGACTAGGCAATGTCTCTTTGATTTGAGGTATTACCTCCTCTATTTTTTCAGGTTCAGGAGGCGTTTCATCCTGAATATGATATTTATTTTTTATATCTTCTAAGTTTTGCTGGATCAAACCATCTGATTCACTCATGTACTCAGCTAAAAGAAAAGTACTGAACCCTATGATAAGTAAAAAAATTTTATGCATTGTTATTCTGCCTTTAGAACTATACTGATAACCCTCTATTAGAACGATTATACACTATTTTATTTATTTAGTATATGTGCAGGAGACTCAAGTGTTCTTTTGAGTATATCAAGGGGTAAAAGCAGCATCTCCTGTGTACCTGTCGTTGTAACCTTTGGCTTGTCTAAACTGCCTGTGATCTTCAACCCTACTGTCACACTTTTATCTTTTCCCATCAGAATATAGCCTAACAAAGGAACACTTCCTACCACTTTCCCTAATTCACGGGCAACCTGGATTGCAAGATTCATGTTAATGGTATTCTTCTTCAGATCCAGTTCACCTTTACCTACTATCGTTGCAGAAGCACCTCTAATATAGATCGAATCAAAAATAAACTTATCTTTACCGATCCGTCGATACTCTGTAACACCCTCTTCTATGGTAAAGCCTTTCCTCGAGAAACCGGGTTTCTGTAATACAGCTAAAGCAGGTAAAGTATTGATGAATGCCAGTGTGTTATTGTAGGCTGTAAAGTCTCTCATTACCCCACCTTCAATGATGATCTCACCTTTCATACTTTTATTAGGGTTTCCGGAAGTCTTTAACGTGTAGCGTCCATTATATAAACCTTTAAAGTTGATCATAGGATGCAGGATTTTATCTTTAATACGTAAAGCTTTCATATTTATAATATCTTTTTTCTTAGTAAATTTTATAATATCCCCAGATGCACTTCCTATAGCTTTTATGTTGCCATTTGCTTTGACCTCAACATCATAACTGTCCATGATCAAACGATAATCACCATATCTTAAATGACTGTTTTTCCCCAGAATGGTAAATGCTTTACCTTGTGGTTTTTTTGCAGCTTTTTTTTGACCCTTCTTTTTTACTTTTTGTTTTTCTACTCGCAAAAATTTCTCAAGATCAATATTTAAATTCTTAAGTTTAATTCTCGATTTAGATTTCTTATAATGGAAACGTTTATTAAAGGCGAAAAAATCTACATCTGTAGCGTTTGCTGTGCCTTGAAATGGCACTCTAATTTTACATTGGTTCTCTTTTTCATATAAAAAGCAGGATGATCTTTTAAATACCCCTCTAAACGAATAGGTTTCAAAATCTTTCGTTCGAATAACCATATTACCCCCGTCTTCCAATGGACCGATCTCAGGTAAATAGGGTTTTATTTTATTAAGATCACTAATGCTAATAGTCGTTTCATTTTTATCATTACTAAGTTTTAGTGAAAGTTTAGGTATCTCAACCTTTATTTTTTTTGCATAATTCAATGTAAAAGGCAGTGTTTTATTTTTCAACACAAAGAACTTCTCTTTTTTATCTCCAAGTGTAATGCTTTTAGCATCAAGGATCAAATCTGCTTTTTGCTTTTGCAGATCTATTTTACCATTGAGCTCACCTTCAAGCCCCTCATCTTTCAAAAAGATATTATTTAAAAAAATATTCCCATTTCTGTACTGTAAATTACCTTTTACAATGGGAAGTTTGAGCTGATTCAACCATATATCACCTTGAATAAAGTTCACACCCACAAAGAAATCTTTATAAGTGTTTTTCAACTCTATATTTGCCATAAACAGTACATTGAGTTTAGCACTTCTTTCATCCAGTGGCAACACGATGTCATACGCTTTTAATAAATTTTGTATGCTGCTATCGAAACGGGTATCTGTCCTGATCTTAAGTTTTAAGTTAGTATCGTCATTGAGCAGATTAAGTATGCTGACCTCACTGCCATTTAAACTTATCCCTTCATAAGTCGGTTCTTCCAGATCAAAATAGAGTCCGCCATTGCTGTAAGTCAACAGTAACCCTGGTGCCAAAACAGGTGCGGCATTTTCTTTAAAATCAATCTTTACCTCTGAAAAAAGGATCACTCCTTTTAAGGCATCAATATCTAATGAAAACCCTCCATTATCCACACTTGCCTCTCCACTTAAAGAGATAAGTTTATAGCGCTCTGCTGTGACTTTATCGAGTATCCAAGACTTTACAGTCTCATCCAGTTCAAACGTGTTAATAATAGGATGTAGATCAGCAAAAGTATCACTGTCGATCTTAAAATCAACCGTTTGATCTATTTTATTGGCAGAAAATCGTCCTTTGATCTTATATGCCTCAAAATCACCCTCTGTCTTCAAGGTATCATGATCCAGATCATATATCAGTTTTCCCTTGATATGCACATCATCTTTTTTCAAGTACAGCATCGAGACTTCAGCTTCTAAGGTCTGCCCTATTCTATGCACATTTCCTGCTATTTCATAATCGTTACTTGTCACATACAATATGTCATCCGTAAAAATAATATTTAATTGGTTATTTTTAAACTTCACATTTTTGAGGTCAATACTCTCAAAAAAGGTAAAAAGGTATTTGATCTCATCAAAGATAAGATCCACATTTTCAAAAGATGGTTTGGCTTTACTTTGGGGAAGTGTGACATAATCAGCTTTAAGGGTGAGCTTTTTATCGAGTTTGATGTATAATCCACCTATATTATAGCCCCCTACTTGTAGTGTATTGACTTTAATGCCTACAAAAAGCCATATAAAGAAAGCAAGAAAAAGGATAACAAAAGCGATGAGTGTATTACGTATGAAAACATGGATGGCATGGGCAGAAAACATTGCACTGGTTTTGATCATCTCTTTTGCCTTTTATACAACTATACCCGTTCAAACAACACGGACGCTTTTAGTGCCTCAAGGCTCTATTACGCACATTATATCACAGCTGACTCAAAAAGGCTATGCACTCAGTGTTATAGACAAATATATATTGGTCTTTATGGGGCAACCCCAAAGTGGATGGGTAGACATAGGTGAGACAGACTTAAACCGTATTGACTTTCTCTATAAACTTACCACGGCAAAAGCGAAAATGGAGGAGATAACCCTCATACCGGGTGAAACAACTGAGATTTTCCTCTCTATTGTGGCAGAAGATATGAAACTCGATGAAGATAAATTAAATGCTTATTACAAGTCATTATCACAGTATCCTGAAGCAGGTATCTATGCAGATACCTACTATGTCCCTTATGGTATCAATGAAAAACATTTGATGTATTTCCTACTCTCTTCCTCTGAAAAAAAATATGAAGAAATTTCTAACAAAATCTATGGTACTTACAACAAAAAGCAGTGGTTAAACATACTCATAACAGCTTCCATCATACAAAAAGAAGCTGCCAATACAAAAGAGATGCCTCTTGTCTCATCCGTGATCTATAACCGTTTGAAAAAAGGCATGCGTTTGCAGATGGATGGTACATTGAACTATGGGAAATACTCACATATAAAGATCACACCAGAGCGCATTAAAAATGACACAAGCCGGTTTAACACCTACAAATATAAGGGATTACCTCATTCACCCATTGGTGCTGTGAGTCTTAATGCGATCAAAGCAGCGATCAAACCAGCTAAGACAAACTATCTTTACTTTATGAAAAATGCACAGGGTGTACATGACTTTGCCGATACCTTTAAAAAGCATCGTAAAAATGTCAAAAAAGCACGCTAATCAGAGGGTTCAATTAAAAAGTACTTGCCAGACATTGAGTATGAACATCGTGATAAACCCTACTTTATAAACCATAAATTCATTACGTTCTATAAATGATTTACTCTTGTCAAAGTAAGGTTTTACTTTTTCAGGGTTACTTATCTCATACTGCATCTCAGAGTAGTTATGGTAACGTTTATCTGTATCTGTTTCCAAAGCTCTTAACACAACAGACTCTAACCATGCAGGTATTTTGGCATTCAATTTACTGGGTACTTTAATGTTTTTCTCAAATGAAGGTGTTTGGAACGGTTCAATTTCTCCAAAAGGAAACTTACCCGTTAATGCTTCATAAAGTGTTACCCCTATGGCATATACTTCTGTTTGTTCATTCACCGGTGACTGCCTAAAACGTTCTGGTGCCAGATAAGAAGGTGTTCCTGCACGTGTCACATTGGAATAGGCTTCAGTGATACTCCCAAAATCTATCATTTTAAATACCAATTTCCCTTTACGTCTTGTTACAATAATATTTTCAGGTTTAATATCCCCATGCACCAAGTCATATTTGATGAGAAATTGTGCCATTTTTAGCAGGAACATACACAGTTCTATACTTAAGTCTACAGAAATTGCTTTCTTCATGGTGTACTCTTTAAGCGTATCACCTACTACAAAAGCCATCACATAATAGCGGTGAGTACGATTTTTAGGCACTACTGCCTTAGGAAAGAATCCTGCTTTTAAACGTTTTGCCATCCATACTTCTTTAACAAAAAGGTCAAGCTGAACTTCATCATCTACCGCTTCAAAAGGCACAAATTTCATCACGTACTTTAAGCCTCTTTTTTCGCAAAGCCATGTACGGTTGTTTTGAATGAGAGAGCGTATGAGTGTATACCCATCTATCACTTCCCCTGCTTTATAATGTTCTTTGACTAGTAGATCACTTTGTTTAAGCTTGAGTCTGAAGTCAAGTTCTTTGATCTCCAAAACAACAGCAGTTGTATCATCAGGAAGATTATCATCATGAAGTTTTGAGGCTTTTTTCACTAAAAATGAAGCACCCATCTTCATACTGTCAGCCATTTCATCTTGGGACAGTTCATTATAAAGCCCGTCAGAACATAAAAGTATCTGATCACCTGCTTGAAGATTGTTTTCAAAATAATAAGGGGAAACCGTCTCTTCTAAACCCATGGCAGAAGTTAAAACATTTTCCATTCCCTCTTCATCCATAGAATGGTCATCAGAAAGTTGTGCAAATTGTCCATTTCTATGCAAATAAATACGGCTGTCCCCTACATTAACACCATAAAGTCTGTCACCTTCTATCACGACCATTGTCAGTGTTGTTACCAACTCTTCACGTTCATAGTCCTCCATAGACTCCCTATAGAGTACCCTGTTGATGTTTTCTATGAAGTGCAGTATAGACTTTTCCATAGACCAGGATTTTGGTCTGTTCTTAAGAGAATGAACTAAAAAATTTGAAGTACGTTTCGCAGCTTCAGCACCCTGCAACGCAGAACCAACCCCATCACACACTACGGCCACAGTAATGTTATCCATCACCTTCACTTCAAAAAAGTCATCACCTTTGAGCTGT
>JAUVCL010000101.1 GCA_030595845.1 Campylobacterota bacterium | reverse complement strand
GGATCTTCGTTCCATGCGTCTTTAAGTGCGTTTATCCATTCGTCTGTAAAAATTTGTGCCATATTATTCCCTTTGGGTAAAATTTATTTGAGTATTAAGGTACTCTCTCTTTGCTTAACTTTACAACTTTTATTACAACTTTTCTACAAAAAAATGTGTTCTGTCCCCATTGGTAAAATTTTACAAAAGAACCTATATTCCCTCATTATTTTTGTCTTAACTCAAAGTAATAGTTTGTTGGCCTATTTCTTTATATCTCGCATAATAATGTTCTACAAAAGATTTAATGTTTTCATCTTTTGGCAAATAGAAACCATCATTTTTGACAGCATACTTATTCAAATAAACCTGAGCATCTGCTTTCTCCAGATAACTTTCCGCTAAGTTTTTATAAGCTTTCTGATAACTTTCTTTCATCGCATCATATTGACTGTAATCGATCTGAATTTTTCCATCATAGGTGATGACACCTGAGTTAAACAAAATATCTAAATGGATCAATCCTTCACAGTAGTACGGCAAGACTTCACCTACTTCACGCCATGCCATAAGCCCTACTGCACGTGAGACCACATCATTGACCACATGCTCTTTAAGCTCCTCTTTTTCGTTATGAAAAAATGCCATGAGTCCACCAGAGGTCGCTTTAAACTCTTCAATGTTTTTAAACTGTCCTGTCTCATTCATCTTTGTCTCAGTATCTCCATCTATCCATAAGATATGCCCATACTCATGTCCAATGGTTGAAATGTCATAAATCTCATGCCAAAGCGTTGGGTTAGTTTCGATAAGCTCTCTTTGTGCTTTAACAAACTTCTCACCCATCGTCTCAACACTTAGCTTCATGATAGGTTTAGACTTCTTAGACTCCATGACAAAGTCTGCATAAGCAAAGATCTTCTTACCAAGCTCAGCAGAGACCTGTTCATCGTTTGGTACTACTTGTGCTGAGAAGAGTCCATTAAACTCTGCTGCGTAGTAAAGAATAGGCTGTCCGATGTAAAGCTGTGTCTCATCAACTTGTGTCAAGTTTTTAGCCATCGTTGTTTTAGCATCTACTCCAAAACGACCAGAGGGAGTTTCTTTAGTAAATTCTTCTGCCATGTTCGAAGCAAAGTCTTTAATGTTCTGACGTGTAGGTGATCCCTCTTGAAGCTGAGGGTTTATGATACGTAAGTCCCACTCCAGTGCCACAGCTTTTCTATAATGATCTTCATAATACTCTAGTGGATGCCCTACTTGCAGAGGTGTTTTGACTGCCATCCATTTTCTATCTACCTCTGCCCATTTTCCTATGAGTTCATCTGGTACGGTATGTAAAAAGGCTTCTTCAATGGCAGTAAAATAAGCTATCCACTCCTCTTTTTGGTTAAATACATCGTCTACTTCAAGCTCTAGACGTTTAATAAGCTGTGACAATGCACCTGTAACATCCTTTACATGCTTAGGAAATGCCTCTGCATAAGCGATACTTTGATACCCAGTATCTTCTTTTTTAAGTACAGAGTAACATCTATCTCCCACACAACCACTCTCATCTTTGTCAAGCAACGACTCACCTTGTAGCATTTCAAAGACTTTAGCATCATCACCATTGAACATGCTGCTAAGTTCAAGATTGACAGAGTGCATAACCTGATGTGTCCAATCACTCTGCCACATTGTCATATATTGTCCTACATAATGTACACCATAAATGAGAGAACGGTAAAAAGGTGTTAAAAGCTGCTCTTGCTCTATCCACTGTATCAGTGCTTCATGGCGTTGGGTATGAAAGTCATTAACAAAACCAAAAGCAACCTCTTTTTTCTTTTGTATCTTTTTCTCATCAAAGCCATTTTTTTTCATCACTTGTTCTAGTGCATCTTCACGTAAAGAGACAAGACGTGTAAGTCCAGCCATGTAGCCCTCATCGTCTCTTGGCACATTAAGCATTGTTAAAAAAAACTTTATCAACTTTTCTGCTTTATCATGCCCTTTCTCTTTGTCTAAAACGTCATAATAGGCATTCAGTTCTGCTTGTCTTTTTTGCAACTCATCATAGATGACTTGCAGGTCTTGCATAAATTCTTGTTTGTTCATACTTTTACTCACTTTCTTCTGTAGGGTGTTGTCTCCCGACAACACCGATTATATATTTCGTTTGTTTTCAATCATTGGTGTTGTGAGGACACAACACCCTACGGTTATTTATTTTGTAGCATTTTAATGATCGGTTTTGCCAACTCCAAAGCCTGCCCACGGTGTGAGATCTTAGACTTAACTTCATCCTCTAACTCAGCGAGCGTCAAGTCATAGCCACTAGGAATAAACATAGGGTCATACCCAAAACCCTTTTCTCCTCTAGGCTCATCTATCACATCACCATGCATCCAACCATGTACCACATACTCTCCATACTTGCTCACTATCGCAATGGCTGCTGTGTAGTATGCTGGTGTCATAGTGACACCTTTATCTTTAATGCTCTCTACGAGTTTATAGAGGTTATCTTTATCGGTAGCACCTTCTCCTGCGTAACGTGCGGAGTAGATGCTCGGTGCTCCACCCAATAGTGGCAACGATATGCCGGAATCATCGGCAATGACCAGATAATCCATTGAGGGGTTCTTTTCACCCAACTTCTCATAAATGGTACGTGCTTTTATGAGTGCATTTGCCGCAAATGTATCACCATCTTCAACGATCTCAAACGCACCTAAAATATCGGAGAAGGGAACCACTTCATCTTTACACATTTGTTTAAATTCGCGCAATTTACCTTTGTTACCCGTTGCTAAAACCAGTTTCATCGATGCTTAACCTCTTAGTGATATAATAAGACAAATTTTATCTAAATAGAGGTATCACTATGATTAAACAGATTATGCCACTCTCTCTCATCGTTGCTTTACGATTTTTCGGACTCTTCATCGTCCTTCCCGTTCTTTCTATCTACGCACTTGAAATGCCTGGTGCTACACCATTCTTGGCAGGTCTTGTTGTCGGTGGTTATGCCCTTACTCAAGCTGCATTCCAAGTACCTTTTGGGATGATGTCTGACAAATTTGGTCGTAGACACATTCTTTTCTTTGGACTTGTCATCTTCATCATAGGTTCAGTTATCGCAGCACTCTCTGATGACATTTATATGTTACTCATCGGACGTTTCCTGCAAGGTGCAGGAGCGATTGGTTCAGTGGTCTCGGCGATGATCGCTGACCTTGTAAAAGAGGAACAACGTGCGCATGCTATGGCTATCATGGGTGGAACGATCGCTATGAGTTTTGCAGCAGCCATGATCATCGCACCTATTGTTGGAGGAAACTGGGGGATAGACAAACTCTTTTGGCTCACCGCTATACTCTCTGTGCTGGCTATAGGTGTTTTGTTTACCTCCGTACCTAAACCTCCACGTATCGTTCACTCATACTCAGAAGCCGAGTCCAAATTTACAGAAGTATTTAAAGACAAGGCACTCACCCGTATGTACATCACTTTTCTTTTTCATTCAAGCATTATGACGATGGCATTTTTTATCATCCCTATGGTCATGACACAGAGCATTGAAGAAGGTGGTTTTGGTTGGGAAAAAGCAGAGCTTTGGAAAGTCTATTTTCCTGCAATGATCTTTGGTTTCCTTGCAATGGCACCCGCAGCCATCTTTGGCGAAAAGTACGGTAAGGGAAAAGAGATATTTATGATCTCTGTTGCTGTCATCTTCTTAGGTTTCCTGGCTATGGGTTTTGCAACTACCCCTTGGCTATTTATAGTAGGTGTTGTCTTGTTCTTTATCGGCTTCAACATGTTTGAGCCATTACTTCAGAGTTTTGTAGCCAAATTTGCCAAAGTACACCAAAAAGGTGCAGCGCTTGGTGTGGCAAATACCTTTGCCTATACAGGTATTTTCCTTGGCGGTATTTTAGCAGGTTGGCTCATGCAGTACTATGACAGAGCAACACTTGCTATGGTCGTAGCAGGTATCTCTATACTTTGGTTTATCTGGGTAGCAACCATGCCTAGTCCAAACAACAGAGGAAACGTCTACCTTTCACTAGATATCTTCGACCGTGAAAAAGTAGCAGCACTCACAGAACACGAAGCCATCGTAGAGTCTTATGTAAACGAAACAGAGCACATTGCCGTAGTGAAATTTGATAAAGACCTCATAGATGAAGATGAAGTAAGAGGAATGTTAAGCTAATGCCTGACTTCATCAAAGATTTAGAAGATATTCTAAGTTCTCACAGTGCGTTAGTCACTGCTACAAAGAGTTTACACGTTCTATTTAATAGGACAGACTATGGCTGTGAGAAAGACTACCCTGTGGCTGTTGTGCATGAAACTAGCCGCATCAAAGAAGAGAATGCGCTTACGTATTTCAAAAAAAATTATCTCCTTGATGATGAGGGTCTTACTCTTGAAGAATACCCGCGTGATGACCTCACAAACATCTCTTTATATACCCCAAAATATATCCAAAATGTAGGTTTCATTCTTTCTACAACTAAAGATGTACCACACCCTACTTTTTTTAACAAATTTAAACATGACTACTGGAAAAAAATACAAAGCGTTGAAGGGTTAGAAGCAGTGATAGACATCTCTACACTCTCGCCTGACACAAATTCCTGTGAAGCTGAAGAGGCTCTGCGTGCCATCATACGTAAACGTAAAGAAGTACATCAGTTAAAGAAGATATCTTTTGCATGGATTGTCGAGATAACGGGGGAAAACAGTCATATAGAAACAGTCATGAAGCACTATTTTGAAGATGATGTGATACTGGTAAAAAATGGTCGTAAGACTTACTATCTAGGGTGGAGTACTCCGTTGCAGAGTATTAATATGCGTTATTTTGTTTGTCCGCCTGAATAATATCAAACAAATTAAAACTACTTAACCCCTAACTCACAATAGGCTGAAAATCATCATCAGAAAAAGGAGTAAACCCTTCATACCATTTTACTTTAAACTTGCAAAGTAATTTTAATTGTGAAGGTGCCATTTTATTATTTTTAACAACACTAACTTCAATATTTTCCGCACCATTTTCTTCAATTAAACTATTAAAATCTTTTACATAGTTTTTTGGACAATATCCTACTAATTCAGGGGGATCTTCTGTTCTCAGTGTTAAGGCATATCCATCATGAGGGTTCTGAATATCTTTCATAATATAAAGCTTATCCCCATTTTCCAATTTATTTGCACGTTCAATATAACTTGAAGCCAAATATCTAATCCCATGACTAAAGAACTTAACCTCATAATATCCATTATTTTCAATAGGCATAGGGAATAATTGAAGTGAGTCTGTAGCACGTACTCCTCCCGTTAAAGCCAGTTCTTCCATAGGATGCATCTCTGTCTTACTTACATCAAGCCAATCTAAATATTCAGAATATTCAGGTCTTGATTTTTGAAGTAATCTATTTTTAAATAACGGAAATAATTCTTCAGATTCATAAATTTTGTTTAAATTATCCATCTTCTCAAAAGGTTGAAACTCTTTAGAAGTTTGAGCACCTTTAGTATATTGGAAAAAATAATGATTATTTTGAAACTTTAACCTACCTACAGGTACCCACATATGAGTAGTTGAATTTTTCCAACTTAAAATTAATTCATTATTCATTACATTTTTCCTTTCTTATTTTTAATAATCTTACTTTATTTTCGTGTAAGATTTCTTCTGCAAATTTTTTTGAATCATTCATTATAAATGTTGGTGGTACTTCATCAAAAATACTTTTAATATCCCCTTTAGATATTTTCTCAATTTTATTTATCCAATAACATACTACATCAGGATATTTATTAGCTAATATACTTACTACATCAATAGTTTTTAACTGTTGATTCTTATCACTATAAAATGGAGATTTAGCTCTAGTTACAAATTTTTGAACACTATAATTTTTATCTTTCGTTTCTAATCTTTTCTTTGCTTCTTCAGGTGAAACCTTACACCCTAATCCTGCAGCATGGTCATAAGTAGGAACAAAATACCATTTTACTTCTTTTGTATCCACAAGTATAGCCCAATTTTCATGATGACGGTCTTGATTTGCAATCCAACAATCAAAAATAAGATATCCGATAAATAAATCTACTGGTTTTTGAATAATGTTATTACCATCATACCCCAAGGGTAATAATAAATCATCTAATTCATTTTCAATTAAATTTAAAACGATATCTAACTTATAATCAGATAAATGATATCTATGATCTCTAGGATATGCTTTATCGTGTACAATAACTAATAATTCATTTCCATGTACAAGTCTCATTCCTTCAGGAACAAAAGATGTAGAAATAGTTCCTTGTTTATCATTCCATATAGAAAATTCATAAATAGCACAAGGGAGCTTTAGTAGTCTGCCTAATTCATAAGCAACTTTTTCAGCCCAATCCTCACCTGTATACGGTCTCCCAATTTTAAAAAGTTTTTTTATATCATTTTCATCATAAAACCAAAACTTTTCTTTTGTTCCCAACTGTTCCATTTCATCTCTAGATGTAATAGTTTCAATCTTATATGGCATAATCTACCTTTTCAAGACTATTAAAGCTTACACTCTCCAAGCTCTACTACTCTATACTCAACATCCATTAACTTACATGCACGTTTCATAATACCTTCCTGTGTAAAGCCAAACTTCTCAAAGAGCAAGCCTGCCGGTGCTGATGCTCCAAAGCTTTCCATACCCAGTACATCATCTGCGTAGCGGTAGTACTCTGTAGCAGTGGCTGCTTCAACTGCAAGTACTTTTGTATTTGAGTCTACTACCCCTGCTTTATACTCTGCATCCTGTTCATTGAAAAGATCAAGACATGGTACAGAAACTACGTTTGCTTTGATGCCAAGTACGGCTAGGTGACAGGCAGCTTTGAGACAAGGCATAAGCTCTGAACCTGAAGCCATCAGTGTGAAGTTTGCATCTTTACGTTTTTTAACGATGTATGCCCCTTTACTTACTTCTCCAAAGTCACGTTTAGGTTTAAGTGTTTTGAGTTTTTGACGGCTAAGTACAAAACCATGTGGTGCAGTATTCATGCTTAGTGCCGTTTTCCATGCCTCTACATTTTCTGTTGCATCTGCTGGTCTCCACACATAAAAGTTTGGTAATGCTCTAAACTGGCTTAGTTGTTCTATAGGCTCATGTGTTGGACCATCTTCACCTACCCCAATGCTGTCATGTGTCCATACAAAGAAGTTTTGTATTTTACTGAGTGATGCGATACGTGCTGCAGGCTTTAAATAGTCTGAAAATATAAAGAACGTCGCATTAAAGGGAATAGTCGTACCGTAAAGTGCCATAGCATTCGTAATGGCAGCCATA
>JAUVCL010000184.1 GCA_030595845.1 Campylobacterota bacterium | reverse complement strand
ATTGGGCTTAATGAACCCTCCAAAAGATTCTATTATTGATGCAGACACATCGATTGTAGCCTATGCAGAAAATCTCACTTTCTTCGAAAAGGGTATCACTCTTTTAAATAAACTAGAAAAAGATGAATTAGAATATTTAGGAAAAAATAGTGTTAACATGCTTAAAATTATTTATCAATATGACATCTTAGCAAGAGAATGGGAGCTCTTTAATACCCAAAGTAATGCACCTCTGAGTGTAAGTATTGCAAAGTTTAGAAAAAAGTTTGTAACTCTATCATTACAGAAAAGTTTCAATGCACTCCTTGAATCAGATAAGATAAAGAATGTTGGCTTTGTGGTTAAATTCTATGCCTCATTGGTCTGGCATGGTTTTCTTCGACCAAGAGATGCACTGCAGCAAATAATAAAATATTCAGCATATGACAAAATTAAGACGAGTGATTTGTTTGATTATGAACTTTCTGCCTATAGGTTCCTTATCATAAAACGCTGCGAAACAATTAATGACTGTGATAAAAGTCTTGCAGAACGTCACAGTGATCCTGCAAGAATCGAGCATTATAAAAATTACCATAGAAAAAATATGATTCAATTACTTTTTCGTATTAAAAAGGGTGAGTCTACCTATAAATTCTATAAAGCTAAACTTGAGTTTGAACAGTTGACACAGACACAATTCAAAATGGATCATTTTAGTGAGATGATATATGAAAAGAATAAATAATAATTTTTAGTTTATATTTTTTTGGGGATAGACAAGAGTTCATTATCATGATAGAATCATGTAACATCATTAATATTTAGTCGAGGTCGAGAGAGAAAAATAAAATATGTTGATAAAATAATAAATCTTTCTTTGTCTAAATTTAATTAAAAGGAAAAACCTTGGAATTCAATGATCATATTCTTATGGTAGAATCTTTTCTTACTGTAACATTAGCTATTTTGGTACTGTTTTTAGGGAAAGGGATTACCTTTCGTTTTGCAATATTGCGTGAACTAAATATACCTGAACCTGTTGTGGGTGGGCTTATCGTTGCTATACTGTTAGCACTTGTTCACAGTTTTGCAGGTATCACCGTGGAACTTGATATGAGCATGCGTGATTCGATGCTCGTCTACTTTTTTACTACCATTGGACTCAATGCAAATATACAGGATATCATTAAAGGGGGAAAACCTTTTGTTATTTTACTGATAGCTACACTCACTTTTATGGTTTTACAAAATGTAGTAGGGCTTTCTGTCGCTTCACTTATGGGTCTTGAGCCTGCTGTGGGTTTAATGGGAGGTAGTGTTGCTTTAATTGGTGGACATGGTACAGCCATAGCATGGGCACCTACATTCAGTCAGGATTTTGGTATAAAGAGTGCCATGGAGATCGGTATTGCCTGTGCAACATTAGGCTTGATCATTGCGAGTGTTGCAGGGGGACCGGTTGCAAGTTATCTTATCAAAAAACATGATTTGAAACCTGAAGAGACAGGCGATACCATTGTTGGTGTGATGCATGACAAAACGTCTATAAAGATGGATCACTTCTCTTTTTTACATGCGATCGTGGCCATTCATATCGGTATTCTTATTGGCTATTTTCTCAATGCAGCACTTGAAGAAGCAGGGTTGAAGATGCCGCTTTTTGTTACTGCTCTGTTTGCAGGTATTCTTTTGAGTAGTTTTATCACACCAAATATGAGTAAAAAAGTAAAATGGATGGATTGGCGTGCACGGGGAAATTCTATGTCACTCATTGCTGATATCTCTTTGGGTATTTTTCTTGCTATGTCTCTTATGAGTATGCAGCTATGGGTCATTGCTGAACTTGGCGGCTCTATTATACTTATTGTCGGGGTTCAGTTTATTTTAGTTCTTTTTATCGCAGTTTTTGTAATATTTAGAATTATGGGAAAAAATTATGATGCAGCAGTGATGACTTCCGGATTTATAGGTGCAGGGATAGGATCTACCGCAACTGCTATGGCAAATATGACAGCAGTGACCAAACGATATGGAGCTTCTCCTCTTGCGTTCCTCCTCGTACCATTGGTTTTTGCATTTTTTGTCAACATGATAAATGCTATTTTAATTCAGGTAATATTGATGTATTTATAGGAAGTTCAATAATAATTATGTAATCAAAATACCATTTTAATATGATATTTAACTTTTATCTACATTCTCTAGTAAATGTTGTTCTTTGATCCACTGTTTAGCTAAAAGCCGATTCAGGTGATAAATATGATAGAAAGTATTGACAAGGGTAGTTTCTATTTTTACCACATCAAGATAACTCTCACTTGCATTTGCCAAACGTTCTGATTTCCTCTGCATGAATTTATCAAGAAGTTCTTTATAGTGTTTTTTCATTTCCAGTATCTCCTCAAAAGCACTGTAGTTATGCTCCTTAAGCCCTTTTTCTGTCAGCTCAAGTGCATGTAGCGTAGTATTGATAATCTCTCGTATATACTCTTGTGTTGTTTGGCTTGGCTTGTACTCTATCTCTACGGCTCTTTTTACGATCTCTCTGATCTCAGTTTGAAGCGTATAGGCGATCCCTTCGAGCATAGTGTTGGTACTCATCAGGTTTTGATGGGTCAGACTGTCTCTTCCTGTGAGTTCAAGCTGACGGATCTTACCCAGGTAAAGCAGGTTTGCATTTTCAAGTATACGTACATTCTGGTAAAGTGTCTGCAGTTTATCCATTGGCGGATTATATTTTTCTTGGCGGGCTGTTCGTAAGATAGTTACCATCTCCTGGATGAGCTCAATAGAACGAGCAGTTTCAAAACGTACATTGTCAAATGCAGTAGATGGCATGGCAAGTGCATCTTCATTGAGGTATTTTGGGGTGATCACTGTCTCTTTTTTCTTCGCTTTTTCCGGTACAAGTTTTGTTGCTGCTTTGGCAAACAATGGAGTGAACAAAATAAAAATAAATACATTGGCAATGTTGAAAAATGTATTACCATTGGCGATCTGTCTAGGTACTTCATAGGCCATTTTTTCCAGACCTTGCAAACCTTCTGCAACAGGAGATATAGCAATGGATATATCGGCAAGATAAGCAATGAAGGGGAGCCATATGAGTACACCAAGTACATTGAAAAGGACATGTACTACCGCTGTTCTTACCGCTTCAACCGGTTTTCCCAAAGAGGCAAGCAGTGCGGTAACACAGGTACCTATGTTCGCACCCAGTGCCAGTGCTAACCCCGCAGGCAGAGAGAGCAGGCCTTCGGCTGCCAAGGCGATGGAGATACCTACAGTAGCAGCAGAAGACTGTACTATCCCAGTAAACAGTGCACCTGCCAGGATACCAAGTATCGGATTTTTCATCTGTTCCAAAAAGTTTATGAAAGGTTCATAAGTACGTAAAGGAGCCATGGCTTCAGACATTACACCCATACCGTAAAAGACCATACCAAGTCCCATCAATATCATACCGTAATAGCGGATCTTATCCTGTTTGGCGGTAAAGGTCATGAAAAACCCTATGGCAACAGGGAGCAGAGCATATTGGGTGATATTGAATGCCAGTAGCTGAGCAGTAACTGTACTTCCGATGTTCGCACCCATAATGACAGCAACAGATTGTTGCAGTGTCATAATTTCAACGGTGACAAACCCTATGACCAAAACAGTGGTAACAGAAGAAGAGTTTAGAAGGCCGGTCACCACTGTACCGGTTATGATACCCATGACACGGTTTTTTGTCAGCTTTTGTAAAACATTTTTTAGTGCATCTCCGGCAGCCATT
>JAUVCL010000162.1 GCA_030595845.1 Campylobacterota bacterium | reverse complement strand
TGAGAGCAAGATGATGATACTGGTACCCAGTAGTATAAAACCAAAGTCACTCATACTTAGATCTACAGGTAATTTAGAAGTACCGTAGACATCTGCAGGCATGGAGATAATGTCAAAGGTAGTGAGTACCCAAATACCAAGCGTACCAAGCAGGGTGCCTGCTACAATACCTGAAGACCCTATGATAAGTCCCAGTCTAAAGAAAATGGATCGTATTTCTTTTTTGGTAGCTCCCAGGGTACGTAACAGAGCTATTTCGCTTCTTCTGCTCATGACAGTCATTAAGAGTGAAGAGATAATGTTCAATGAGGCTACCAGTATGATCAGGAGTAAAACCAGGAAGAGGGCTTTTTTCTCCATCTCCATGGCAGCAAAGAAGTTTCCATTTTGCTGCCACCAGCCTTCTATGACCGTCATTTCAGGTAAGACTGCTCTGATCTTTTCTATCTCATCCATAGGGTTCTCTGTATAGATATGCAATCCGTCATAGCTTCCATGTTTCCGTTTTAAGAGCTTTTCAAAGGCTTCAAGTGAAGTATACATAATGGCTTTGTCATAGGCTTTGAGTCCAGATTTAAACACACCGTCAATGATAAAACGTTTTTGTAAAGGCATCGTACCAAAGCCTATGGCTTGCTGCTCGGAGAAGTAGAGTGTGACCTTGTCTTTTTTGAGTACATTCATTTCAAAAGAGAGACCTTCTCCCATAACTACTCTGAATTTACTTTTTTCGTCGCCTTTGGCCTTTTTGAAGACCTCATTGATCTCACCTTCTTTATGATAATCAACACCATAAAGTAGTGATCCCTGTACTGCACCGTCATTTTTGGTAATGACCTGTGTCGTGTAGTAAGGACTGAATTGGAGCTGCGGAAACTGTTTGGAGAGTGAAGCAATGAGTGCATCATTGACAGAGTCTTCTTCTATGGGAAGGATAGTAAGTGGATAGTTCATGATAAAGAGTTTTTTACTAAACTCTTTTTGTGTACCGTTCATGATACCCATAGCGATCATCAAGACCATGACGCCCGCAGCGATACCTAAAAAGGCTAGCATACCGGAGATAAAAATAAAAGGGTTTTCTTTGTCGTACTTGAGGTAATGTTTGATGATATGCCTAACAAACTTTTTGTTAGGCGAAGTAAGACTTTTGGTTTTCATAATTGTATCCATAATGTAAAAGCGACTAGTCGCGTGAGCTATCTGCTGAAGATGACTTAGCGTCAGCGTAGCAATAAGGAGCTTTGCTTCTTATGCGTTCTGTGATGACAACAGACCTTTTTTAGGACCACTTTGACCACAACAGTTTTTGTATTTTTTACCAGATCCACAGGGACATGGCTCATTTCTTTTAGGTTTTTTAGTGCCTGATATAGGTTTGTTTGTATCTGCCGTTTGCTCATCTGTACTGAGTGTTGCATTAGATGTATCACTTTCAAGCTCTTCTCTTATATGCTCAACTGCGGCTTCTTCCTCTTCTGGAGATTCAAAGTTAAACTGTACAAGCTGAAGTACTTTCACTGCTTCAAATTTAATACGTTGAACAAGATCCATAAAGAGTTTGTAAGAGTCTTGTTTATATTCCGTCAGTGGGTCTTTTTGGTTATATCCTCTAAGCCCGATACCTGTTTTGAGTACATCCATTTCATAAAGATGATCTCTCCACTGCGGATCGAGGACTTGAAGATACAAGATTCTTTCTATCTCCTGTCTTTGATTTTCATCGATCTCTGACATTTTAGCTTCGTAAATGTTTTCCATCATATCTCTGATCATAGTCGTCATTTCTTCTACTTCTTTATCTTTAAAGTGTTCACTTTCTACTTCTATATGAAGTTCTTCTTTGATAAGTGCAGCAAGTTTTTCAACATCAAAATCTTCTGTTGGCATACCCTCAAAGATTTCTGCTTCACCTAAAAGATGTACAATATACTCTTCACGGTTCTCTTTGATCTTCCCGGCGATATCAAACTCAGTATCTAGAAGTTGATTTCTAAAGGCGTAGATCGCTTTTCTTTGATGATTGGCTACATCATCGTACTCCAAGATATGTTTTCTTGATTCGTAGTGCTGATTTTCTACTTTTTTCTGTGCTTTTTCTACAGAGCGTGTGACGATCTTAGAGTCGATATATTCACCATCTTCTACACCCAGTTTATTCATGATATTTCTTATCTTATCTCCACCGAAGATACGAAGAAGGTTATCATCAAGACTTAAGAAGAATTGACTTTCACCCGCATCACCCTGACGTCCTGAACGACCTCTTAACTGGTTATCGATACGTCTACTCTCATGACGTTCTGTACCCAGTATCATGAGTCCACCTAAGCTTTTCACTTCATCATCAATTTTGATATCAACCCCACGTCCTGCCATGTTTGTTGCAACCGTAACAGCAGCTTTTTGACCTGCATTCATAATGATCTCAGCTTCTTGCGCATGGTTTTTGGCATTGAGCATATTGTGTGGAATTTTTTCATCTTTAAGTCTTTGGTCTATCAGTTCAGACTTTTCAATAGAAGCTGTACCTATAAGAACAGGCTGACCCTTTGCATGGAGCTCTCTAACACGTTTTACCACAGCATCAAGTTTTTCGCGTTCAGTATTGTAAATAAGGTCATTCTTGTCCAAACGTCCGATAGGCACATTGGTTGGGATAGAGATAACATCCAGACCATAGATCTGGGAAAATTCAGTCGCTTCAGTTTGTGCTGTTCCTGTCATACCGGAGAGTTTTCCATAGAGTCTAAAGTAGTTTTGGTAGGTAATTTCTGCCAGTGTCTGTGACTCTTCCTGTATCTCTACACCTTCTTTGGCTTCAAGTGCCTGGTGTAAGCCTTCAGAGTATCTACGTCCTTCACTCAATCTTCCTGTAAACTCATCAACAATGATGATCTCATTATTTTGTATAACATAGTCCACATCTATTTCGAAAATATAGTGTGCTTTGAGTGCCTGGTCCAAGTGGTGGGATAGCGCAGCATTTTCAAGGTTATAAAGATTTTCTACTTCAAAGAGGTCTTGTGCTTTTTGAAGTCCGTCTTCTGTCATAACAATGGTTCTGTTTTTCTCATCTACGATAAAATCACCCGTAGTTTGTTCAGGTTCACCTGCTTTAGTGTCTAGTTTCTCCCCACGTTCCATTTGTTTTGCGATGCCATCTGCTCTGGCATAGTGGTTATGGTCACGTTGTGTAGGACCAGAGATGATCAATGGTGTTCTTGCTTCATCAATAAGAATAGAATCCACTTCATCGATAATGGCATAGTTATGCGCACGTTGTGCTTTCTCTTCTGCACGTACTTTCATGTTGTCACGCAGGTAATCAAAGCCATACTCGTTGTTTGTACCATAGGTGATGTCTGCATCATACTGTGCTTTTCTTCCCATATCATCATGAATATCAGCGGTTAAACAACCTACCGTATAACCTAGGAAGTTATAAATCGGACCCATTTCTTCACTGTCTCTGTTTGCCAAGTAGTCATTGACTGTGACAATGTGTAGACCTTTACCTGTCATAGCATTGAGTACAACAGCCAGTGTAGCTACAAGTGTTTTTCCTTCACCTGTTTTCATTTCAGCGATGTTACCATCATTGAGTACCATACCCCCGACCATTTGCACGTCATAGTGTCTTAAGCCTACCGTACGTTTACTGACTTCTCTGGTAATGGCAAAAGAGTCATTGAGCACGTCATCTAATGTTGTTGTACCTGCAAGTACACCCTCTTTCAGAGCAGTAAATGCAGCCTTGAGTGCATCATCATCCATGGCTTCATAGTGTGCTTCAAGTGCATTGATACCTTTTACTTTTTTAAGATAGTTTTTAACGATTTTGTCATTTTGGGTGCCGAAGAGTTTGAGTAGACTTTTTATCATTGTAGGTTTTGCCTTTGCATAAATTGGGATTATTTTATCCAAAAAATGATTAATAAACCGATATTGAGCGTATACTTGCTTTCCACGCGTGATTCACAATTTTATGACAATATGACAGATATTACCATCCCTCAAGTGCTATTTTGCTATATTAATAGCTATAAAAAGGAAAAAAATGAGACTCTTGTCGTTACTATTATTGCTGTCATCTATGGTCTTCGCGGCCATTGAATTACCAAAAAATTTTCAAGCTGATTTTATACAAAAAATAACCAATACAAAAGGTAAGATCATCGAGTACAGGGGAAAAGTTGCTTTTTCAAATGAGACACTTTTTAAATGGAGCTATACACAACCGACAAAAAAAGAAGTATGCACCAATGGGACTGAGCTGCTTGTTGTAGACCATGATCTGGAACAGGTTTCATCTTACTATATAGCTAAAGGGATTGATATCGCCAAGGTTTTAGAAAATGCAAAGCTACATAGTGCCAATATCTATGTTGCCCAGTATGAGAGTAA
>JAUVCL010000017.1 GCA_030595845.1 Campylobacterota bacterium | reverse complement strand
ATTTCAGTACAGGCAAACTCGCTTCCGAAGTCACTTTTAAAAGCGCTCGTAAAGAAGGTTTACAAAAAGAGTATAATGAAGATGGTTCACTCAATAATGATGTCATGTATATACGTGGTTACAAAGAGGGTGAAAAACGTTGGTATGACAAGCAAGGCAAGGTCATTAAAACAGAAACATACAAAATGGACAGACCTATCAATGTCATGAAAAAAGTGCAGGCTAAAAAACCTGATGTAACCATCGAAGCACTTAAAGGGTTGGACTTTAATCCCAACAACAGAAAAGTAGAATAAAGGAGACTTCCTATGTATGATAAACTAAAAGCATTATATATTGTTACTACTGTAGCTATCATCGTACCTACACTCATCCATGCTAAAGAATACATCGTTGAAGACTCTACTCAAAAATCTACCTATGTGGATGGGAAAAGAGAGGGTATGACCTGGTGGTATAACGAAAAAGGCAAAATCAAATCACAAGTCAATTTTGAGAATGGCAAAGAGAATGGGCTTTATACTTCTTATTATGACAATGGAAAAGTAAAATTAACCGTCACCTATGTCATGGGACAAAAACATAATATACAAAAGATCTATTATGATAATGGACAACTCGGAAGCCAGGTCAATTATAATATGGGGCGCCGTGAAGGCATCATGACAGAATGGGATGCTGAAGGATTTAAATCTTCAGAAGTTTTTTACAAACACAACTACAAAGTCGGACTTAAAAAATATTTTGACCACAATGGAAAAGTCATAATGACCCAAGAGTTTAAAATGGATAGAAATCCCGTGATGATCAAAATGTTAAAAGATAAGCGAGAAGAGACGCTCATTGACCTTTCAAAATATGGTCTTATGCCAAAAGATACTCCTGAAAAAGAGCGTATGCGCTAAGCACCTATTTACTCTTTTCTCCTCTTAAATTAGAGATTTAATTCATCTATTTAATCTTGACAATATCACCCTATAACCACTTCATTAAGGGATGTAATTTGCCTCACTTATAATAACTATTTCTACATATAATAATAACATTTAGTAATGCATGAAATATCATAAAATTTATAGTTTCATCGCTTTTTAAAGTGGACTTAACCACTAAAATGAGAAAATAATAGGATATCAAATTAAAGGAGACAATATGATTTCAAAAATTTTTAAAAGTACAGTGGCTGCTTCACTGCTTACTACTGCTGCTTTTTCTGCTGCTGGTTATGATAAAACCCCACCATTCGGGTTAGACAAACTAGAAGCAGTGAAAGTAAAAGGGAAAACAGCATATCAACCAAAAGCAGACTATAGCATGTTCGTAAACTACGAACTTGGTATGCACTGTGTTGGGTTTGACATGAGTTACTGTTGTGTCATTCCTCCATATAATTCTATTCAGGCGCAAGCTATCAAAATAGGTAAAGGAAGTAACCTTCCTAAACTCATGACACCAGATGATAATGTAAAAGTTTTTGCGTATACCAAAGACAACACATTCTCTGAAGGTAACAAAATGAAATACTGGATGGTACCTAAAGATGCGGATGGAGATGGTCACCTTGACAGTCCAGGTGATAACGTTGCCAACTATGTATGGACACACCTCTTTATCTATAAAGACCTTGAAGGTACGATGCCTAAAGGTGTCACAGGAAAAGACAGACTTAGAATTGGTCGTCAGATCCAGGTAAAAGTGGATCACGGTCCTTCAGGTGCACCGATGACAGGTTATATGTCATATGCTGGGAAACATGGTGGTAATATAGTATTTACTGACACACTTGTACCTCCTGTAAAAGATGTAAAACTTGTCCTTACAGCTTCACATTTATGGGACGCGCTTGGTCTGCCTCTCACAGCATTTAATGACAGTAGAAGAAAAGGGTCATTACGTTCAGTCACAGAAAGAGATTTCCAACCCTTCCAATACTCTACGGTTGAGCTGCATGCAAAGGATGGAAGAACTATCACTCAACCAGACGGTACTGCGGTCTCTTACTTTGGTACGAACCCTGTGGATATCCCTAACTGTTATGCCTGTCACTCACGTACAGGTAAAGCAGCACAAATGGCAAGAGATGATGGTCTTAACCAAGGTGATGTAGAATATGATTACTGGAAAACATACCCTGATACTTCTGAGTATATGGCTAGACTTTCAGAAGGGTCTATTAACATCCTTGCACTTCATGATGCACGACACGGAACAACATTCCTCTCTGACTATCGTGCAGATGCTCCGGCACAACGTTTAGGTAAAGTTGGTTTTGTTAACTGTACAGACTGTCATGGTGATAACATTTCAGGTAACCTCTTGACACCAAGAGCAACTGCTTCAGGTTACCAAACAGTTAAAGCAAAACCTCTTTCAGAAGCCATTCACGGATTCCACCTTGCCATGGTACCTATGCCTGATGCAGCGGGTAGATCACAGGCATGTCAATCATGTCACCCTACGCACTTCCAAAATCCTAACATGAATGATGATACGAACCCATTCCGTGTGACAGACAGATATGGTGAAGCAAGATTTGCCAAAGGTGATATCCGAAAATCTGGTGGTGGTTGTTACGTAAGACGTGATGCACACTCCAACCCTAATGCTAAACCACCGTTCTTCTTAAATGATTATGGTAAATGGCAACTCAAAAATGTTGCATATGTAGATGAGCATGGTAAATCAACAGATGAACTTAGAGGTCTATACTGTACAAACTGTCACACTAAAGTGGCACAAGCACTTTATGCCTATGATGATATTACAAATGACTCATTACAGACAGGTAAGACACTAAGAAACAAGTCTCTAAAAGAACTTGTAGATGCTGTAGCTGGTGGTGATATGAAAAAGTTCGCTGCAATTGCTGACCCTAAAGCAACGGGTGACAACGAAGTACTTTCTTACTACATGGATCACAAATCTGCAGTACTTGTTAAAAATGTTGGTAAAGATGGTAAATTAGATCTTAAACCCTGGAATCACAAAACAGGTGGAGATGTTCCCTATGCAGCTGCTTCTGGTGGTAATGACTGGTGGTTATCAGCATCTGAACCTCACTGTGCAGATTGTCACTTAGCGCCGTTTGTTGAGCAAGAGACTGGTGGTAAATACTTCCCGATTGATCAGCCTAACAAGTATTCACTTTATAGATACTCTAAAGCACACGGAAACATTGCTTGTCAAACATGTCATGAGTCGACTCACGGTCTTTACTCTACCAGATATGATGGTGATGAGAGATCTGTAGATGTGACGACACACCAACAAGCACTTCAATACAGTCCTGATGGTAAATATGCCGGACCGGTAACATGTTCTGCATGTCACGCAGTAAACAAAAATGGTGTACCTGTTCAACTTGAAGGTACTGAATATGCGACTGATTACTGGGCATCTGTTACACTTGCTCACTTCATGAGAGAAGGCGATCAAAAACTTGGTGTGAAAGAATTGGTGAAAAAATATCCATATAACCTTTCATCACAAGTGGTTAAGGATGGTTGGAAGTAATTCCAACTCTCTTTGAGATAGACTTTTATGTTCCCTGCATTTGCAGGGAATGACTACCTGCTTCTACATAACAAACACTAACCTTTAGAACACAAAAGTTATTTGATAATAGCTTCTATCTGCCCTTTAAGACTACTATAATCACGGAGTAATGATTTCATTTTGACTATATCAAAAGAATCTGTAGCTTCAGAAAGTAACGAAGCATAGTCGTGAAGTGATTTAAACTCATACTTCAATGCTAAGGTATCTATATGGAGCGTAAATACTTTAATATCATCTATATTGTTGCGTTTCATTGCATTTTCATATAAAGATGTTATCTTCTCATCTAGGGTAGTTAGTATCGCATCTAAATGTATCCGTACGTTGTCATCTAATTCAAAACTATATGCTTCTTCGTTTTGTTTTTTCAAAGATTCTACTTTGTCATATGCCAAATGATAACTTAGTTCTAAAAAAAGGTCATCTCGGAGTACAGGTTTTCTCAAATAACCATCAAAATGTTCACTTTTAGTACGCTCATGTTCATCTTGCATCACCGAAGCAGTCAAAGCAATAATCGGGATAGAACTATCCATCTCTTTTATTTTAGCGGCTGCTTCATACCCATCCATATTTGGCATACGTATATCCATAAGAATCAGGTCAGGTTTTTCTTTTTTATACTCTTCTATAGCCTCTACACCATCTACAGCAATAACCATATTTAACTTTGTATCTTCAAAATTTCTAACAATCAATTCTCTGTTATCTTCTATGTCATCTACTATCAATACCTTTGCAGGCTTAAATTGTATAGTATGGGCATTGCGTACATTTTGTAAAACATTCACATCTTCTACAACAACGGATGATATGTCAACACCATAAAGACGAACAAAAAATGTAGATCCTTTACCTGTTTCACTTTTTAGTGAAATTTTACCACCCATCATTTCGGTTAAACGTTTGGAAACCGTAAGTCCTAGACCTGTACCCCCATACTTACGGTTTTCCTGTCCTTCCTGTTGTTCAAATGATTTAAAAATAAACTGTTGTTGACTTTCTTGAATACCTATCCCCGTATCTTCCACTGAAATTTCTAAATCTAATTTACTCAAATGGTCATCTATATTACATGCATGAATTTTTAATTTCACATAACCCGTTTCAGTAAACTTTACTGCATTCCCCAGTAAGTTAACGACAACCTGTCGTAAGCGTACTTCATCTATTAACAAACTTTTAGGAATATCTTCATCTATCTCAATAATCAGATCTAAACCTTTATTACGAACTGTCATTAAAAACATATTGCCAATATCATCAAAAAGTTCAAAAATGTTCGCAGCATTTTTAGTGATTTCAAACTTTCCTGCTTCTATTTTTGACAGATCTAAAATATCGTTAATCAAAGTTAACAATGTATTTCCTGCACTTTGAATAGTTTTAACATATGATTTTAATCTTGGTTCTTTCATCTGTTCATTTAAAAGTTCTGTAAACCCCATAATCGCATTCATAGGTGTACGAATTTCATGAGACATATTGGCTAAAAATTCTGATTTTGATTTATTGGCACTATCTGCTATCTCTTTAGCTTCTTGTAAACTTTCTTCTAGTTTAATACGTTCTGTCAAGTCAACAGCCAGAGAAACCAATGCTTCTTTCCCATTATATATGATAGGTATAATAGAAAGCATCGTACTTACTTCACTTCCATCCAAACGTCTAAACTTCACAATACGATTGGTTAATCTTCCCTTTACTTTAATGATTTCCATAATATCATTACGTTCTGAAGCATCCGCATAAAATGTCATTACATTATAATTATAAATTGTTTTTGAAGAAAGATTAAAGTCGTTTAGGGCATGGTCATTCACCCTCAAAATACTTCCATCATAACTGCTTACTATAATATTTAGAGGAATATTATCTATCAGCATACTTATCTGTGCTTCACTTTTCTGTCTTTTATCAACTTCATTACTAAGTTTTCTATACCAGTACCATGTTCCTAAAATAAAAAATAGGAATAACCCAAGTATTTGATACACCAATGTATAATCAATTGTCTTATCATATTCAAAAGATACCCATCTGTCTCTTATCTTTTTTTTCTCTGCTTCACTTATGCTTTTTAATGCTTTATTGAGTATAGAAAGCAATATGACATTATCTTTACTGACTCCCATATTAATACTTAGTTTATGCTCACCTGTCGTTACCATTTTGATATGTGAATACCCCTGCTTCTTAATATGATAGGCTAAAGAGACAGCATTATCAAAAATAGCATCGACTTCATGTGAAGCAACCCCTTTGAGTAAAGCATTTAAATCGGGGTAACTTACAACTTTTATCTCTTTATATTTTTGTTTTAAAATATCTTCAGTAATATATGATTCAATAACACCCACACGTTTTCCATTAAAATCAGAAATTTCATAAAAAAAGCTATTCATATCTGCAGTTGCCAATACAAATGCGTATTTCATATAGGCATCTGTAAAGTTCAAATACGTTGATCGTTCATCACTTGGTGCGAGAGAGGCTATCATATCTAATTGCTTATTCTTCGCAGCATTTAAGACATCTGACCACTGTTCATGCTTTGCTACCACAAAATCAAGTCCTGTCTTTTGAGAAATCAAATGTAGATAATCTGCACTCATACCGTCATGCTTTCCCTGATCGTTGATAAAATCAAAAGGCTCCCATGTTTTATCTACACCCAATCTTATAACAGGGTGTGATGCTATCCATTCTTTCTCTTTTTGTGATAATTTGATTGTAGTGTTCTGTCGATGAGAAAGCATAAACCATCGATCTGTAATAACTTGACGCTCCTCATGAGAAATACTATTAAGTGTTTTTTCTATAATACTTTGTAGTATTTTATTCTCTTTAGCAATCGCAATTGAAACATCTGTATTCATATTTTCTATGCGACCTACTATTTTCAAGTTAGATAAATAGCGGGTTTTAATGATATAGGTAGATACAGCGACATTGCCTATATATGCATCTACTTTAGAAAAAGAAACTTCTTCAAGTGAAAGATCATTGGATGTCATGAGTTTAAGTTTTATCTCTGGGTAATTAGTCACTAACCATTCATGTAAATAGGAACCTTTGTTTAGTGCAACAATTTTACCTTTCAGATCATTTATGGTCTGAATATCTTCTCTTTCATTCTGCACAACAATGGCTAAAGGCATACTTGCATAAGGGGTAGTAAAATGTAAATACTTTTCTCTTTGAGGTGTTGAAACGGCACAAGAAAGTCCATCAAGTTTGCCTTGCTTCATCTGCTCTAGTATATTTGACCAGACCCCTAACTCTACATCAAACTTTAAACCACTCTTTTTACCAATAAGTGCTAAAAAGTCTGATGATATGCCTGAGTGTTTCCCCTCTTTATCCGAAAAGTCATAAGGTGCCCAACTATAATCAGACCCCAATGTAACGGTAGGATGTTCAGCTATCCAAGCTTTCTCTTCTTTAGTAAAATCAAGTGCTTCTAAAAAACCAAAAGAAAAAAGAAAGAGAAATAAACCTTTAAGTACGTACGACTGAAATAAATTCATCTATATGTTCCATAAAAACATCAATCAATTGTGGCTCAAACCGTGTACCACTTTGCTCTTTCATGTAGGCTATAGCATCTTCTATACTCCAAGCTTCCTTATAACATCTCTTATGTGTAAGAGCATCAAATACATCTATCACTGCCATGACACGACCATAAGGATGGATAGCATCACCTTTTAATCCTTTAGGATACCCTGAGCCATCCCAGCATTCATGATGTTGCATCGCTATGATATCTGCTGCTTGAATCATTTTTCTTTTAGAGTTTTTCAAAAACTTATGCGCCGCAGTTGTATGTGTTTTCATTACAGTAAACTCATCTTCTGTAAGTGCTCCCGTCTTATGTAATATATGGTGAGGAATCGTAGCTTTACCTATATCATGCATCGGTGCAGCAAGAAATATGGTTTCAGCATCGGCATCAGTAAGTAAAGGGTAATGCCTTGCTAAAATATGTGCCATTGTAGCCACACGCTTAATGTGCTCACCTGTTTCAGCAGAACATGTCTCCATCAGTTCAGTTAGCGAATAAATAAGTTCCTTTTGTCCTTCTTCTAACTCATTTAAAAGCCGTTTTTTCTCATATTTCATTTTAATTTGTAAAGAGAGATTGTTTTCTTGCAGTACAAGTCGTGAACGATAAAGTTCTAAATGACTCCTCACCCGTGCAAGCAGTTCTGCCGCGTGAAATGGTTTGGTGACATAGTCAGAACCTCCTATTTCAAAAGCTCTTGAGATAGAATCTATATCTGTTTTAGCTGCAAGAAATATAATAGGTACATTAGCGTATTGTGGAATATTTCTTAGGTGTTCACATACAGTAAATCCATCAATATTAGGCATCATGATATCCAGTAGTATAATATCAAACTGATTTTCCTCGACTAAGGTAAACGTTTCCTCAGCAGAAAGAGCAAAGGTGAGATTATAGTTCTCTTCCCGTAAAATATTCATAGCTATTTGAATATTATCTACTACATCATCTACTATGAGTACATTAAACTTAAGCTCCATTTCTTCTCCCTGACTTTAAAAGACATTTGCATTAAGTATAACATAAATAGAGAAAAGAAGCTAAAATATAACTGCCTATTTTTTCACCAAAAAGACTCCGGATTCTACATGTGACGTATGAGGAAACTGATCATACATCGCTGCTTCTATAACCTCATGTGTTTGTGACAGTGTTTCAAGGTCTCTTGCAAGCGTATTGGGATTACAGGAAATATAAATAATATTTTCTATCGTTGAGATAAGTTTGATAGTTCCCTCATCTAAGCCTGCACGTGGCGGGTCAACAAGGACAGTAGAAAAATTGTAAGATGATAGATCTATATCTTTCAATCTTGAAAATTCTCTTACACCATTGAGTGCTTCTGTCATCTCTTCAGATGCCAATCTTGCAAAAGTAATATTATCTACATGATTTAAAACACAGTTTTCAAGTGCCGAATAGATAGAACGTTTAGAGATCTCTGTTGCCAGTACTTTATCAAAATAATGAGAGAGAGGAAGGGTAAAATTCCCCAATCCGCAATAACTCTCAAGAAAATCTCCATATCCTACTGTTTTAGCCTGTTTAATAGCCCACTCTATCATTTTTACATTTACAACAGGATTGGGTTGGGTAAAACCACTTTCATACTGTACATAGGTAAATGTTTTAGCATCTATATTTAATTTTTCTGTGACAAACTCATCTGAGAGTATCACTTTTTGTTTACGGCTTCGTCCCATTATTTTACAGTCAAGTTCAGACTCAAGCATTTTTGCCTCTGCTGACCAAACATCATCTAACTTTCTATGATACAACATAGTGATGAGACATTCATCTGTTGTCGTAGCTAAAAACTCCACGGCAAAAAGACGTTGCTTCAATACTTCAGGTGAAGCATTGATCTTTTCAAGCAGTTTCCACATACGCTTTTCTATAGGTTCTATGACTTTTGGACACTCTTCAATGTTAATGGAACCTTTATTATTTTCACCCTCTTTTTGCATCTTGCCCATGGCATAATCACAAATATCTCCCTCATGCCAGATCCGAAACTCTGACCGGGCTCTGTAGTGGTCCGTAGGAGAGTCAAAAACTTCTAATTTTTTGCTATAGAAAGGAGCTAAAAGTCCAGACACTTTTTCTTCTTTTTGTTTTAACTGATCTTCGTACCCTAAATCATAAAGTCCACAAGATCCACAACTTCCAAAATGTTTACATGTCACATCAGACCCTTAGCTATCAAAATATTTTTGCTATTTTATCTTAAAGACAGAGAAAAGTCTATTAGCTAAATTTTCACTTATTTCTTAAATGTGACACGAGATGTGACACCTTGATGGTATACTACATTCGTACTCAGGTTCAGATTTATTTGATATTTGACTGTACAAAAGCCATTAAATCCCTCATATAGTGTGAATTCCTTTTACCTTGTCCAAAACGAGTATATTTAATGGTTTTATAAAAACGTATCTCCACATATAGAACTATCAAACATAAAATGATAAAATAACTTTATAATAATTGATAATTAGGTACATTTATGCAACTTCAAGAACAAGTCCTTAAAGGATACCATTATCCTGTACGCAGTAGAGACAGACTCAAAGCAACGCTGATTAACCTGGTGTTATTATTGGCAATTTTGATCATGATCATAGATGTCTATGGAAGTCTTATCCATGGGTATTACATCATGTCACTGATCGAAGGTTCTTCTGCACTTATCTTCATCATTACTTATGCACTCTTTTATCGTTTTATTTCACTTAAAACCACCATAAACATCACCCTTTTTATACTCAGTTTTTTATTTATTATTTCCCTTACTGTTCCTGGTGAAAACCCTAAGCTTGCTCTATTTTGGTTAGCTACCTTGCCTATTTATATTTTCTTTTTTTTAGGTATAAAATTAGGATTTACCTGGACCGTTGTTATACTATTGAGCTTAATACTAACGACTTATAATGCTGCATATCCATATCTGGAACCACTCTATAGCGTGGACTTTTTGGCACAGATCACGGTAGGATATAGCGCTATATCCTATCTTGTTTACAAACTGGAAAAAGAGCGGTCTGGATTTGAGAACAGACTGATCACCTCTATAAAAGAAAAAGAGATACTCTACCAGGAATTAAACCATAGGGTAAAAAATAATTTGCAAATGATACTTTCATTGGTAAAACTGCAAATATCCCGAAGCCATTCTGAGCAAACTAAAGAAGAACTCCTTATTACAAAAAATAGAATAGACTCGATCGCATCTCTATATGAAAGTTTACATTTAGAAGAACAACTACCTCAGGTGAATACCTATGAGTATCTCAGTAACATCATCGAAAAAATCAAGCCATTAACTTCAAAAGATATAGAGATCATTTTTAATATTCAATACCATGTCAATCAGGATCAACTTTTATATGTAGGTCTTATTTTAAATGAACTTGCTACCAATGCATTTAAGTATGCGTTTAAAGATAAAGGGAAACTTACTATCTCTCTCTATAAAGAAGACCAGTCTATTTACATGATCGTTGAAGATAATGGTATAGGATTTGAAAATAAGATCGTTGATTCTCTGGGCATAACAATCGTTAAAACCTTAGTAGAAAAACAACTTTTTGGTACCTTAAATGCTATCTCAAATGGCGGAACTAAAATTACACTTTGCTGGAAAGAGAAATAAAAGATGAAAAATTTCAATATTTTAATCGTAGAAGATGAAAGTTTGATCGCTTTGGAATTGGCTGATACCGTTGGAAATTTGGGTTATCATGTAGTAGAGTATGCTACACACCCTGCGATGGCGAAAAAATGCATAAAAGAAAATGAGGTGCATCTGATCTTAATGGATATTAATCTGGAAGCTGAACTTTCCGGTATAGAACTCTATAAAAGTTTAAATTGTACTATACCTGTTATCTACCTCACCGCCTATAAAGATGAAGAGACCATTTCAAGTGCCATTGAAACGAATCCTCTAGGCTATCTCATCAAGCCTCATAAAGAAGATGAATTAAAGGCATTACTGAAATTAGCTTTTTATAAATTAAACCCAAAAAATGAAGCAAAAGAAAACGCTTTAGAAGTACAACATTTGGGTGCAGGATACATTTTTAACTTTACAGAGGACAAGCTCTATTTTAATGAATTATTTCTCAACCTTGGAGACAAAGAACTACAACTCCTAAAACTCTTGATAGAGGCCAAAGAAACCGTAGTCACTTTCCAGACAATAGAAAATAAACTTTGGAGAGAAAAAGCCGTCAGCGCTTCAACTATGAGAACACTCATTTACAGACTTAGAGGTAAACTCGAATACAAACTCATTGAAACGGTATTTAACCGGGGAGTCAAGCTCAATCAAGGTCTTTAATTTGCATTAGATATAATCACAGTAATATAGTTTACCAAAAAGGTCCAAAATGTCTATAAGTGTTGTTATCCTCGCTGCAGGTCAAGGTACAAGAATGAAGTCTACTTTACCTAAAGTACTGCATAAAATCTCCGGAAAATCAATGCTCTTTCATGCCATAGATGCGGCAAGTGAAATCTCTGATGATATCACTGTTGTACTCTATCATCAGGCAGCACGTATACAATCTGAAATTGAAGCATCTTATGAAGGCTTACATTTTCATATGCAAGATGCTAAAAAATACCCAGGTACAGGTGGAGCGATGAAAGGTGTTCAAACTAAAAATGAACGTACACTCATACTCAATGGAGATATGCCTCTTATTACCAAAGACTCTCTTCTTGCCTTAACAGATGGTGATTCAGATATTAATATGTCTGTGATACAACTTGAAGATCCAACCGGATATGGTCGTGTGATCATCGAAAATGAAGCTGTGCGTGAGATCGTGGAACAAAAAGACTGTAATGAGGTACAACTTCTTACTAAAACAGTCAATGCAGGTATCTATGCAGTAAATACTGCTCTTTTAGAAAAGTACATACCTGAACTCAGTAACAACAATGCACAAGCAGAGTATTACTTAACAGATATTGTTAAGATGGCGGTAGATGAAGGTAAATCGGTTCATCCTGTGTATGTAGAAGAAGAAGAGTTTAAAGGTGTTAATTCAAAACTTGACCTTGCCCATGCAGAAGAGATACACCAAAGACGTATTAAAACAGAATGGATGAAAGCTGGTGTGAGTATGCGTCTACCTGAGACTATCTACATCGACAGCCGTGCTACTTTTGAGGGTGAATGTATGTTAGAAAATGGTGTGAGTATCCAAGGTACTTCACATATCATTGCATCACATATTAAAACGCACTCAGTAATAGAAGATTCTCATATAGAAAATTCTCATGTAGGGCCGATGGGAAGAATACGTCCAAACTCGAAGCTTATCGACACCCATATTGGTAACTTTGTGGAAGTCAAAAAATCAACCCTTACAGGTGTAAAAGCTGGACACCTTGCCTATATAGGTGATGCAAGCATAGATGAGGGTACGAATATCGGTGCTGGAATGATCACCTGTAATTATGATGGTAAAAACAAATACAAAACGACTATTGGTAAAAATGTATTTATAGGGTCAGATACTCAAATTGTTGCTCCTGTAACCATAGAAGATGATGTTATTATTGCAGCAGGCACAACAGTCAATAAAGATGTAAAAAAAGGTTCTTTGGCTATTTCACGTACTGAAATGAAAACGATCAAGAACTTCTTCTACAAGTTTTTTACAGAGAAATAAAATAGGATCAAATAATATGCAAGTAGATTTAAAAGGTAAGTCTGTACTTTTAGGCGTCACTGGAAGTATCTCAGTATATAAAGCATGTGACTTGGCACGTCTATTTGTCAAAGCAGGTGCAGAGGTGCATGTTGTCATGACAGCTTCAGCAGAACGCTTTGTCTCAGCACTCACCTTTGAAGCACTGACACGTAATGCTGTACTGACAGAAAGCTCTGAATCTTGGAGTTCAGAGCTTAATCACATAGACATCGGTAAACGCTGTGATGTCTGTGTCATCGCTCCTGCCACAGCGAATACACTCAATAAACTCAGTCACGGCTTAGCAGACAACATACTCACGCAAACCATACTTGCTTTTACTAAAAAGATACTGGTCTCTCCTGCTGCAAACACACAGATGCTCGCAAACCCATTTACCGCACAGAGTATGCAAACCTTGGCTCAAAACAATTACACCATCATTCAACCTCAGGAAAAACTACTTGCTTGTCGTGATGTAGGAAATGGTGCTTTAGCAGAACCTTCTGAAATCTTTTTTGAAACGGCTAAAGTACTGCAAGAAGAAGAGTTTTGGAAAGATAGACCCATAGTCGTCACAGGCGGTGGTTCAAGAGAGAAGATAGACGAAGTACGTTACATCTCTAATTTCTCTTCAGGCAAGATGGCAAAGTCTCTATGTCTTGCACTTTATCTTAAAGGTGCGAAAGTACAGTACATCACTTCTATGGGTGATGAGGGGTTACCTTCAGGTATCCAGAGTGTATATTTTGAAGATGCAGAAATGCTGTTAGGTCAGACACAAGAAGCTATCAACGATGCTAAATCACAAAATGACAAAGAAACATTTTTGTTTATGGTGGCAGCCGTAGCAGATTTCAAGCCTAAGGCTCCTAAAAGAGGAAAGCTTAAAAAGTCTACTCTTGGTGAAGTCTGGAATGTAGAACTCATCCAAAACCCAGATATACTTTCAACCCTAGACAAAACAGGCATTAAAACTGTGGCATTTAAAGCAGAGATGGACAGTAACGAGGGTTTAAACAATGCGGTTAAACTTTTAACACAAAAACGTGTAGATGCGGTATGTTATAACTTACTTCAAGATGCAAAGAGTTTTGGTGGAGATGAAAATGAGATCACTTTCATTACAGAAGCGTCACAAACACCTCTGGGTCGTGCAGATAAACTTACACTCTCCCACAGAATATTATCCCAAGCTAAGGCACTGAGTCATGAGTAAAACTCCTATTAAACATCTCGCGATCATTATGGATGGCAATGGAAGGTGGGCGAAGAACCGTGGGCTCAACCGAAGCAAAGGTCATGAAGCAGGCGCAGAAACGATCCGAGAGATCACTACCTATTGTGCATCACACATCAGTATCGAAACCGTTACATTTTATGCCTTCAGTACTGAGAACTGGAAACGTCCCAAGCTGGAAGTGGAATTTCTCATGAGACTTCTTGACACCTATCTTAAAAATGAGATTGATACCTATCAAAAGCATGGCGTTCGTTTTAAAGCGATAGGATGTCTTCATCAATTTTCAAAATCTTTACAAAAACGTATTGCCAAAACAGAAGAACTTACCAAAACCAATACAAACCTCACACAAGTGCTTGCACTTAATTATGGTTCGCGTTCAGAGATCACCGGGGCAGTGAACAAACTCATGGCTGAAGGTAAAACATCTGTCACAGAGAAAGAGATCTCTGCCGCACTTCAGACACCTTATACAGATATAGATCTACTCATTCGAACCAGTGGGGAACAACGCCTTTCTAATTTTCTTTTATGGCAATTAAGCTATGCAGAATTTACCTTTACCCCTACGCTATGGCCAGATTTTACCGCCAAAGAACTCGATGATATTACCATCGATTTTGAGCAACGCAGCAGACGATTTGGAGGTCTATAATGTTAGAAAATGTAATGATTGAAATAGCTATCATTGTTTTTATTTTTGGAGCTATGATCGGTTCTTTTTTAAATGTAGTGATCTACCGTATACCCAAAGGTGAAAGTATTGTCTTTCCGTCATCAAAATGCCAAAGCTGTCAAAATACCTTAAAATGGTGGCACAATATTCCCATCTTTTCATGGTTATTTTTGAGAGGAAAATGTTATTTTTGTAAAGAAAAAATATCGGCACAATATCCTGCTGTTGAATTTCTTACAGGACTACTCTTTGTAGCCCTTTACTTTAAACTGGGACTTGTCTGGTATCTGCCTTTCATCGCTGCTTCTTTTGCTGCTTTACTTGCACTTGTAATGATAGATTTCAAATACATGGCTGTGCCTGATAATGTCAATTTTGCAGCACTGATCTTTGCACTTATCCAACCCCAGTTTCTTACTGCACTCATGTATGCGGCAATTGCAGCAGGCGGACTCTATCTTATAGGTCTGCTCTCATCATTACTTGCAAGAAAACAGGCAATGGGTGGTGCGGATGTCATAGTTGCAGGAACGATGGGTGCACTGCTTGGATTTCCAAACTTTTTTGTCGCACTCTTTCTCTCTGCACTTTTGGCCATGATACCTGCACTCATTTGGAGAGAGAGAGGTGTACCTTTTGTGCCCTTTTTAGCCTTGGCGACATTCATCGTTTACCTCTATGATACACAAGCCACACAGCTTTTGGAAACACTCATTTATGGTTAATGTAAAAGGATATATATCTTCGAACTTCACCAAGTCGTTCTTGACTATATTTCTACCATTTTTCATCATAATCTCTCTCGTGTTTCTGGTAAGAATTGCGGCGCTCACAGCCAAGGTACAAATCAGTTTTGGAGAACTCCTCCTACTTTACTCTTACTCTATACCAGAGATCATTTTCTATACTTTGCCTTTGTCCTTCATTGCTGCTCTGGCCAACTTACTCATCAAACTTTCACAGGACAATGAACTCATTGCACTCTATGCCTTAGGGTTAAAGTCAAAAAAAATACTTCGAAGTTTAGTAATCCTTGGTCTTCTTTTCACCCTCCTTTTGGCAAGTATCTCTATCTTGGCAATGCCGCTGAGCAAACAATTCTACAAATCATTTAAAGAAGAAAAGCAGAACGATGCAAAACTCAATATTATTGCAGGAAAATTAGGTCAAAAATTCGGAAACTACTACATCTACGTAAAAGAAAAGAAAGAAGATGTATTTCACGATATTGTCATCTACAATCGTACAGATAAAGCAAGTGAACAATTTTTTTCATCTCAGACAGGACAACTTAGACAAAATAAAAATATCACCTCTTTACTACTGAATGAAGGGTATGGATATACCTATTCAGAAGTGAAACTCCAACAGGCCCAATACAAAACATTGGAGATCTTTGACAGTGCACAAAAAAAAGGATTTGTATTTAGAGATATTGAAAAGTATTGGAGTCGTATCAAAAATGATATTAAATACATGAAAAAAATCCTTTTTTTCACTTTTGTCAGCTTTATTCCTTTGCTTTCTGTTTATCTTGTAGCTGCGTTTACCATGATAAACCCCAGATACCAGAAAAATCACTCCTTTATCGTTATTTTTGTCACAACACTCTCTCTCTATCTCGTTGCTTCTTCTTTACAAAAATGGGGTACACCACTTACCTTGATCATTGCTATACTATCTATTGCCGCCCTCGGCAGATGGCTGTTTCATAAACGTGTAGCTAAATATTTCTAGTGGATCAACCATGCGTGTAAAAGCTGTACTCACTTATGATGGAAGTTGTTATCAAGGGTTTCAAAAACAGACATCCACTAAAAATACTATTACCGCCGCTATAGAAGATGCACTGCTCTCCTTACAAATACATTCTCCTATCACAGGAAGCGGAAGAACGGATGCAGGAGTACATGCCACCGGTCAGGTCATACACTTCGACCTACCAGATTTTTGGGACGATCTGGCGAAATTAAAGTGCAATTTAAATCGTAAATTAACAGATATCTCTTTTAAACATATTAGCAAAGTGAATGATGATTTTCATGCTCGTTTTTCTGCCAAAAAAAGAGTCTATCGTTATGTATTTAAAACACATCAGCCTTCAGTATTTGAACAAAAATACATTTCCTATTATGATACATTCAACCCTGCTCTACTTGTTGAGGCGCTCGAAGTTTTTGAAGGGAAACATGACTTTAGCTTCTTCCATAAAACAGGTTCTCTAACCCATACCACGATAAGAGAAATTTACCAGACAACTTATGTTGAACGCAAAGGGTATCATTTTATCTATTTTCAAGCCAATGGATTTTTACGTTCACAAGTAAGAATGATGGTCCATATGGCAATGTCCTGTGCCGCAAACACAATGACACTTACACAACTCAAAGAACAATTGCATTGTCAAGAAAAGCACAGTACCAAACTGGCCCCACCTGAGGGTCTCTACCTTGCAAACATATTTTATTAAAATCAAAAATAGCAGATGATCGATATGAGATAGAATATGGACCCGCAGGAGATGGCGGGTCTTAAAAAATGCTTTCTAGTGTGTAGCGATCTGTGGTTGGATCATCTCTTCTGGCATAGCTTCCATTTGTAGTGTTTCAACTGTTTCCTGCATAACAGGCAGCACATCTTCTTTAATCTCAGTTCTCAGTGTCTTTATAGGAGTAGGAATAGTCTCTTCTTGTATTTGTACTGCTGGAACTTCAGGAACCGTTTTAACTTCTGGAGTTTCTATTACGGTAGGGGTCGTTTTGATCTCTGGTGTTTCTATGACCGCAGGAGTCTGCACAGATTCGATCTTCTCTACTTTTGGAGTAAGTTCTTCTTCAAGCTCTTCAAGCTCCTCTTTTAAGTCAAATAACTCATCATCCAGTGTTTTTACATGTTCTACATTCATACCATATTTATACGTAAGCTCTCCACCTTCTAGACCTTGTTTAAATATGCCGGCAACAAAGATTATAAGCACTAAAAGATAAAGTGATTTCATAACACCATTTCCTGTAACCGCTGAGAGAAACTTGAAAAAGAACAGCACTACAGAGGCTAAGAGTAAATAAGTTCCTAAAAGTTTATGGTCAGAAAGGGCTGTTTTAGCTGCTTCACCTAGTGCAGGATATGCTTCTTTCCCATCAACCAGCCCGGTAAGATACGCTCCTACAGCCATAAAGATCGTTAAAAAGATCAACAAGAAAGAAATACCGCCTATTGCCTTTTTTTTCATAATGAGATTAATAAGCTCCAGTAAAAGAACCACTACAGGCAAAGCGATCATAAAATGATCAACAGAAGGGTGTAGTAATACAGGGATATCAAACGGAAGTTCAACTTTTGGTAATGTAATAGCAGGTAATGTCATGACTCGCATCCTTTAATTTATATTTAAGAGTATATCACAAATCGGTTAAAATGGTTTAACCACAACCATAATAACAATAAATATCATGAGTAATGTTGGCACTTCATTATAAATTCTTAAATATTTAGAACTTTTATAGTGTGGATTGGTTATAAGTGTTTTACGAATACTGTTTAGTGAAAAGTGATACGCAATTAAAAAAATGAGAACAAACAATTTTGCATGCATCCATCCGCCACTTGAAAAAATACCTGAATTCAAATAAAGCATGACTGCCCCAGAGATGATAGTTGCCCACATTGCCGGAGCCCCTATATACTTAAAAAGTTTATACTCCTGTATCTCTACAATCTCAGTAAAGGCTTTTGTATCAGCATTTTCACGATGATAGATAAAAAGTCTCGGCAAGTAAAACAACATTGCCATCCACGACACAAAACTCATCACATGAAAAGCCAATATCCAACTATAATATTCCATTATTTCTCCATTATTTCAAAATCTTTTTTACTGTAAATAACTAACTGTAATTTCTTATAATACCCTAGAAGTGCATTGTGTATCTTTAGCTTTGCACCATTGGGTGGTGTAGATTTTTTCTTTTTAAAATAAATGGGGATTTTTCGTCCTTCTACATAAAAATGTCTGTTTTTATAGGTACCCACCAGATCTTTTATCACTTCGTTTTGTCTCTGTGAAATGTCTTTAGACAGATCTGATACATTCAAGATATACTTTGAAATATCTTCGTTCCCTTTGTCTTGCGAAACATACACATGTGTTAATTCTTTTAACCCTTTATATGTTTTTACCGCCCGTACAAGCAGATCATACTTTTTACCCACTTTAAGCTCACCTGCACAGCCAAATAGGAGAACGCCTCTACCCTCTTTAGTCTGTTTGATGATCGCATTTCCTCTATGCTTCCAGATCACTACTGCATTTTGCACTACTACTTCATTTTCCAGTGCCTCTTGTGTATAAAAATACTCTATCTTTTTTATTTCCCGTTTTTTCTTGACAAATTTTTTATCTGTACTAGGTATATAGGGTTTTATATCAAAATAAGCATAGACAGGCAGATGGTCTGAGTAACCTTTTCCTCTGTGTTTCCCTTTTTTATAGTGCCACCTGTTTATGTATCCGCGTTTTGTAAATAGATACCCTTTTCTAAATACTTTGAAAGAGTTATTTACATACTCTATACCCTTTTGATCAAATAACGATGAAGGCAACACTATATGATCTGCAGTACCTTTCTTACCATAAAACTTAGTGTTCCATCGCTGATCTAAAACTAACTCTTTCCATAGTGTATAGTGGTATCCACTAAGATTTTGAAGCATATCAGACTCTGTGACTAGACTCCCATTCTTTGCTATATTCAAAATATGATGAAGTCCGGTTCTTCCCTTCGTATCATCTATCTTTTTTTCAAGACTTAAGTGCGCATCATAATCTGTATTGAAATCACCCAATACAATATAAGGTTTTGACTTTTCCATTACATATAAACGTCTTTTCAATACCCTGGCATATTTCAACCGTTT
>JAUVCL010000133.1 GCA_030595845.1 Campylobacterota bacterium | reverse complement strand
ACCACATAATAAAATTTGTATAAAATAAAACCTTTGCTGTAAGGGTCAATAAAAGGTGCGTTAGCAAACGCACCCTACAACAGTCTTTTCAGATCATGAAGATCAAACAAAAGCAAGTTCTCATCTTGAGTGGATAAAAGTTCATTAGAAAACCCAGATTTAGAAAAAAGTACATACACATCCACGTTTATACCTGACTCTTCTGCTTTGAGTTTAAGTTTTGTAAGCTCATTCTTACAGACTTTTCGATCTTTATACTTACATTCTCCCAAGATGATCTTTTTATCTTTGCTCACTGCCAAAATATCAAATTCACTGTGAATATCCCAATAACTTCCACTGCCTACTATACATTTTATATCTGCACAGTATTCTACCAAAAGCGTATCACAAAGTTGTTCATAGACTAAAGAACGTAAACGTTCATAATGCTTCTCAAAATTTTCTAAAAAGTCATCACCCTTCCCTAGCAGAAGGTCTTTTCTATAATAGGTTACAAAACCAAACCAAAAACGCATAAAAGGCTGTACAAAACGAAGTTTGTCCTGGACACGGTAAGAGCGTTGCTCTTTTTTAAGTTTGTGTTTGGGATGGGTGCGTAAGGGTGGTTCTCTTGAATCTTCTATTCTTAAGACATTTAAAGAGACCAACTCTTGAATGATCTGTTCACCAATTGTCTCAGATAATCTTGCTTTTCTAAGTACGGAATAAAGCTTTCCGTCACCTCTTGCTACAGCAACAAGTATCTCTCTATAAGGGCTTTCTAAAAGATAGGAGGGAGAGACCAAAGCCTGAAATTTTTCAAAATCTTTTACAAAGTTAGACTCCACCATAGAAAAAACATCATCAAAATAATCCAACTCTATATTTTTGCCTATGCCACCTAGTATAGAAAAATATTCAACGGTCTGTTCTAATTCCAGATAAGAAAAATGTTGATGAAACGTTTGAAATGATGCTTTGATGAAGTCCCTTTTCTTAATAATAGACTCATTTTAACATAAGGGGACTTCTAATAACACTTAAATATTAAAATTTCAGAAATCTATGTTATGATTAATAATTAATCATAATAAAAGAGTCTTATGGAAACATTTTTCAGCACATCAGAAAAAATACAACATATCATTAAAGGTTTTAACCTGACAAAAACACTCTTTGTCTCATCTATTATTATTGGTGAAGCACATACAGGGAAAAAACTTCTTGCACGTTATTTATTTCCCAATACGCCTATAGTTTCAGGAGAAGATCAAGAAGAGGTAAAAGTTGCACTTGAAAATCATGATGAACTTATTATCACAGATTTTGAAAAACTCAGTAATCAAAGTGCTCTTGATTTTAGCAATAAACGTATTATTGCAACTGCAAACTACATGGGTAATTCACAATTAATAGATGAACTTTTTGCTTTTATCTATGCCATGCCGTCACTTCAGGAACGTCCTGAAGATATTGACCATATTAAAGAATTATTTATTAAAGAAGCGCTCTCCACTTTAATGATAGACAAGAGTGACATAAACCCCAATCACATTCCTACCAACTTAACAAGTAATACTGAAAGTTTGAAAAAATCAGTCTTTATCCACCTTATGAAACACTCCATGAACGATAAAGAGATAGAATCAATACTCTATGCGTATCTGTTCAAACATCTAGACGGCAATGACGGATATAGAGAATATCTTGGCCTGTATGAAAAACCTCTGATTAAAGCAGGTCTCAAAAAATTCGGTTCGCAACTACAACTCTCTCAGGTTTTAGGCATCAATAGAAATACCTTGAGGAAAAAGATACATGAACACAACATTGATTAATTTTGAATCTTATGTAGAGTGGGATAACAGTCCGTTCATTCTCTTTAACAATCAAGAAAAAATACTCTATTTGAATAATGCTGCTGAAATACTATTTGGCTATGTTGCTAAGAAAGAGCTCTATGACATTGCTATTTCCTACGCACCCCAAAGTTTTGGATACAAAACAACATCATTGACCCTTAGTTACGATTCCTTTGTGTTTCATGCCATTACAGTAGGATATGAAAATGAAGAACACATTTCACTGCGCCTCTACAATGCACCTCATATAAAACACACACATAAACTTGAAACCAATAAATTTATCACAACAGATATTAATATTTTACTGGAAGCAAATATAGCACTCTTTAAAACAAAAAATGAAAACCCTCTAACACTCTTAACAGACCAGGACTTACCGCCATTTAAAATAGATCAAAATAATTTTTCTAAACTTCTTCGAAAAACCCTTGATACATTTAGGTCATCAGACTCTATAGACATTTCACTCAAACTGCTTATTGGTCAACAGGTTATCATTGATAATAAAAAAGAATCTCTTGTACAGCTTTCCATACGAGCAAATGGTCGCTATGCAGATACCGACAATGAGATTCGTGCATTTGCAGCAAACAGCCATATCAAATGTTTCCTACAGGAACATTCGATCAAACTTGAGATTCCCCTCATTCAATAAAGAAAAGGCACCTCTAATACTCATTGATTAAAAATTAATCAGGCAATCCCTACCAAACTTATCAATTGATGCTAATATAATCCTGTAAAATTAATTTTAAAGGAATTAGCATGAAATTAAAACTTTCAGCTCTTATGGCGTTGTTCTTGCCTATCTTTGCTTTTGCAGAAGATAAACTAGACTCGGGAGACACAGCGTGGATGATGGTATCAACTGCATTTGTATTGCTTATGACACCTGCAGGTTTAGCACTTTTTTATGGTGGTATGACAAGATCTAAAAACGTACTTAATACCTATGCCATGGTTATGGGTGCATTTGTTGTTGCATTTGTTGTATGGATCGTTGCTGGTTATTCTATTGCATTTGGTACAAACGAAAGCGCAATGCTTCAAAATGTATTTGGTGGATTTGGAAACGTAATGCTTGATGGTATCAAGTGGACAGATCTTTCTGGTACTTACCCAATGTACGTATTTATTGCATTCCAAGGTACCTTTGCTGCGATCACTGTAGCGATCGCTTCAGGTTCTGTTATCGGACGTATGAAATTTTCTACTTGGATGGTTATCGTTGTTTTATGGGGTCTTTTAGTTTATGCTCCAATAACACATATGGTATGGGGTGGAGACGGTGCTTATCTTTTTGATGCTGGTGCACTTGACTTTGCCGGTGGTACAGTTGTACACATGAATGGTGGTTTAGCTGGTCTTGTTCTTGCGATCTTAGTAGGAAAAAGAGCTGGATATAATAAAGTAGCTATCAAACCTTACAGCATTCTACTCACAGCTGTTGGTGCATCTTTACTCTGGTTCGGTTGGTATGGATTTAATGGTGGTTCTGCATTTGGTGCAAACGCTATTGCTGGTCTTGCTGTTATGACAACCACTGTTGCAACTGCCGTTGCAGGTATCACATGGATGCTTCTTGAGTGGTTCATATTCAAAAAACCTACACTTCTTGGGATTGCTTCAGGTATCATCGCTGGGTTAGTAGCAATTACTCCTGCAGCTGGTTTTGTATCTGTTGGTGGTGCATTTGTTCTTGGTATCGTTGGTGCAGCCATTGCATTCTTCGGTGTTATTAAATTGAAAAAAATCTTTGGGTATGATGACTCTCTTGATGCCTTTGGTATCCACTTCCTAGCTGGTCTATGGGGTGCACTAGCAACTGCTTTCTTAGCACTTGATGATAAAGACCTTCTTTGGGACGGTCCGCTTAAAGAGTCTGGGGACAGAATGGGACAATTTATGGTTCAAGTTGAATCAGTAGCTGTTGTTGGAGCATGGACACTTGTCGGTACAGTCATTGTTTATTATGTAGCTTCTGCATTAACTGGCGGAGCAAGAGTAGATGAAGAGACTGAGCACAATGGTCTTGATGAAACTATACATGGTGAAACTGTAACAAACGCCTAAGCGTGTTTGTTATAGCATACTTGCTCTCGTTCCCATCGTCCTCGATGGGAATGCATATTACAATATAATATGAAAGCAAAGTATAATAACAAATCAAACTCTCACATGCATTCCCACGCGAAGCATGGGAACGAGAGTCACTATACTTTATTAAAGGAAAACTATAATGAAAAAAATTGAAGCAATAATTAAACCATTCAAACTAGAAGATGTTAAAGATGCTCTTGTAGAAGCTGGTATTGAAGGTATGACTGTATCTGAAGTAAAAGGATATGGAAGACAACAAGGTCACTCAGAACTTTACAGAGGTGCAGAGTACGTAGTTGAATTCATCCCTAAGATCAAAATTGAAATCGTTGTAAGTAATGATGAATTTGCAGATACTGCTGTAAAGATCATTGCTGAAGCAGCGAAGACTGGTAAGATCGGTGACGGTAAGATCTTTGTTAGTTCTATTGATTCTGTTCTTCGTATCAGAACAGATGAAACTGACACGGACGCACTTTAATATTTAAATTGGACAAGGTTTCCTTGTCCAATCTTCATGTGATTAAAAATTAATCACTTTTTCTACAACTTATTTCTAAAAACTTCATAGACTGCCTTATTTTAATACAATCTTCTCTTTTAATATTCTTCTATAACTGATACACTTATCTTATCTATTAGGAGGATTATTATATGGAAATAAATTATGTACTGGATACCCTCTTTGCGCTTTTTGCAATGACACTTATCATTTTTATGGTACCAGGCTTTGCAATGCTCGAAGCAGGACTTGTCAGAACAAAAAATGTCACTGCGGTACTCACAGTCAATATCATGGTCTACGCTGTAGCCTCTATGGCATTTTTACTTATAGGCTATTCACTGGCTTTTGGGAGCTGGGAAAATGATGGGATGAGTATATATGCTGCTTTTCTTTTTCAAATGGCATTTGTAGGTAAGACAGTCAATATCATGTCAGGTGGGGTAAGTGAAAGAACACGGATCATACCTCTTTCAATTTTTACAGTGATCATGGCTGCGATCATCTACCCTTTAGTCGTTAATGTCACATGGGGAGTAAACCTGCTATCTGGTACGATGTTTGACATCTCCAGTATGCATGACCTTGCAGGATGTACAGTGATCCACTCTACCGGTGCGTGGGCACTACTTGCAGCTATTCTGATCATTGGACCACGACGTGGACGATACACTAAAGATGGGAAGATACGTGTTATCCCAGCATCAAATATCCCATTAGTTGTATTAGGTGCATTGCTTCTTTGGATCGGTTGGTTTGGATTCAATGGTGGTTCGGTTGGTTCAATCTCAAGTAAAGAAAATGCTGACCTGGTAGCGCTTACCATCATGAATACAAATACAGGTGGACTGGCAGGTGCCATCACAGTGGGACTTATCATGTATATTCAATACAAAAGATTTGATATCACGATGATACTCAATGGT
>JAUVCL010000183.1 GCA_030595845.1 Campylobacterota bacterium | reverse complement strand
AATGGGTATTGCAGCATCTATAGCTGCATTTATGATGAGTGGTTGTACAGCAATGAACTTGGGTGTAACGTTTATGGGCTTTGATGACGATACACAGGCAGCATATGCAGGCATGATGGATACTGTTAAAGAGACAGGTGATCCAGCTCAAGCAATGATGAACGAATGGTTGATTACTGATCCAGAGTTAACAGAAGAAGATATCTTTGATGAGATGAAAGATCTTGCTGGTGAGTACAACATGAGATTTGTTGGTGAAAAGAACATGTACAGACTTGTAGAATCTGAGAATCCTACACCTGAAAAAGTTGTACATGCTAGAATCGCTGAGTTCTGTTCATTGAGTATCGCTAAAGAGATGAATAATCACTCTCGTTTTTACGGTGGTTTTATGCCATGTCGTGTCATCTATATTGAGTATGGTGATGGTAGAAGATACCTTATTTCTATGGATATGACTCTTGCGCTTTATGGCGGAACTGATGTAAAACCAATTAATCCAGATCTAATGGATAAAATGAAAAATGTAATGATTGCAATGGAAGAGATTCCTTTGAAAGCTGCTGGTTATGATGAGCAAATCGAAGCTGATAGAGCAATGATCAAATATTACACTGAGCATAACATCAACGAAAGAATGCCTGTTATCGAAGAGTAGTTTTACTCTTGTTCCTACCACCCTTTGGTGGGATCTTAATACTGTATTTTTAAGTCGATAACATATGTCACAAGTTTTATGTTATTTAGTAAACTGTAATATTGGTATAGTACAAAAATTAACATCTATTTTGAACTATAATCATATTGAATATAAGGAAGATACATGAATATGAATCGTCGTGATGCACTGAAAGTTGGAGCAGTAAGTGTAGCTGCAGTTGCTGCAACAGCTATGACAGGCTGTACAGAAGCAGAGGCAAAGCCTGCTGGTAAAGCAGTGTCAGAAAAAGTTCTCGCTAAACATCAAATTGTAGTAATTGGTGGTGGCTTTGGTGGTCTTACTGTTGCCAAAAGCTTAAAGAAGAAAGATAAAAACTTTAATGTATTAGTTATTGAAAAAAATGACACATTTATGTCTTGTCCTTTCTCTAACGCTAATATTGGTAAGCTAGATGGTATTAGTCTTAGTACATTTGTATTTGATTATGGTCAACCAGTTGAAAAGTATGGTTATGGAATGTTGAAAGCGGAAGTTACAGCAATAAACAGAGAAGCTAAAGAGATTTACACTACGCACGGTATAATTAAGTATGATATCTTAGTTCTTTCTCCAGGTATCGCTTATGACTATGAAGGTCAATTCCCAACGTGGTCTAAAGAAAAAATAGAACATGTAGTTAGAGAGACTCCTGCTGCGCTTATCCCAGGTGCTGAGCATGTTGCACTAGAGCGTCAGTTAGCAAATATGGAAGATGGTGATGTTGTCATCACTGTTCCAAATGGTAAGTTCCGTTGTCCACCTGCTCCATTTGAAAGAGCATCTATGATTGCTGCTTATATGAAGAAAGAAGACATTCAAGGCAAGGTGATAATACTTAACCCTAAGTCTAAGTTCGCTAAATATGGTGCATTTATGGAGTCTTGGAAAGACCTCTATGATGATAGAATCGTTCATATGCCACAGTCTGTAATATTAGACGTTGATCCTAAAGCTAAAACTATAACTTTTAAAACAGTAGTTGAAAGAACTGACGTTGTTGGATTAGGTGGACTCGAATCGGTTAAAAAAACCATTAAATATGAGGTACTTAACCTTATTCCTAATAATAAAGCTAATCCTGTTGTTGAGATGGCTACTTTGGAAACTTCTAAAGATTCATTTGGTAAAGTCCTTATGAATGGTTGTTCATTCCAAACTAAAACTGATAAAGATATTTATGCTATTGGTGATGTTGTAGCTCATGCAATCCCACCAAGTGGTCAAACTGCAAGTTGGTCTGGTAAGCAATGTGCTGATGAAATTGCTCACCGATTACATGGAAAAGCTTACACGCTTGCAGTTAAAACTGCTCCTGTTAAAGCTGGTAATGTATGTTTCTCAATGGTTGGTGATAGACCAGAAGAGGCTATAATGGTTACTCATGACTTCTCATGGACAGGTAAAGTTATCAAAGGTAAAGGACATGTTCCTAAAGCTCCTAGTGGTAAATTCCGTTCTGAAGGTACTGCTAAAGCTACTCGTAACTGGTACAATGGTGCTATGGCCGATCTATTTAGTTAGATGGCACGCTAGAAGAGGAATTTTCCTCTTCTGGGTTTTAACTAAAAATTAACTGTAGTTTTTAGTTAAAACCTATACCATAAGTCTTCAAGCTATTTCAATTTCATCTCATACTTTCAAATTTTTACGTTAGATAATACTCCACCTTAGAGTGTAATTGTTATATTTGAGTTAATGGAAAAAACGGGTACTTAAAAACCTAAGTAAAGTACGCTACTATCGAGTCAAAAGTAGGTTTATTTACAATACGCTGTAAAAAAGTGTCCCAAATGCCATTCAGATCATATAATAAAGAAAGGGAAAAGGCGAGGAATACATCGTTATTTATGCCAAAGCTGTAATCATAGTTTTTCTCCTAAAAGACACCCAGACAATCTACAACATATTATCTTTCAAGAGTACTTTTATCATCGACAGACAGCTAAAGAATTAGCACATAAACACCATAGAAGTGAACGCTGGGTCAGAGGGCAGATACATGCGTATGTTCCAGTACTAAAAAGAAGAGAAGGTAGAGAAGTTGTCCTTGTTCTTATGCTACTTTTTTTGGTGAAAGAGTAGATTAGTTTTGATTACTTATTGCTAAAGACATAGAGACAAGAGAGGCTGTCTCATATCACTTGATTTAAAGTGAAACGAATGAAGAGTATATCTTTCTACGACAAGCTATTAAGAACAGAGGGTATTGCATCAAAGGTGTCATCATTGATGGCAGAAGAGGCTCGTATGGGGTATTCAAGGACATCCCAATACAAGAGTGTCACTTTCATCAGCAAGCTATCCTCACACCTTATCTGACAAAGAACCCAAAGCTGGAAGCCTCAATCTCTCTAAAAAGTATTGACTGTTTTTAAATGAGAAGACATTAAACGAAGAGACAAAAAGATGGCTTTATACCCATAGATGAGTGCGCCCTGCATTTAGGAGTTTGAATACAAGTCTGCCTTATCTCTTTACATATAAAAATCATCCTGATCTTCATATGAAAGCACTACTAATAGTTTATATGGTGGAGTATTCTCTCCTATGAAGATGCTGCTTAAAATATATCGAGGTATTGGCATCGAGATAAAAAAGAAATTGATAACTGATTATCTGAAAATATGGTGAACTTAGTTTTAATTCTGGAAGTTGTTGCAGTAGGGTTTAGCTACTGCATACTTAAATATAGTTTTAAGGGGAGCTTTTTTTATTAACTGAACATATCTGTGTAGAGAGCGTCAGCCCAATTGTAGACCGACTTACCGTTTACCTTACCATCTTTTTTCCAGTCTTCACTGGCTGTTGTATCTGTAAAACTAAAAGATTGATTACTCTTGTTGTAAGCATATTCAGAGTAGATGTATATTGCTTGTTCTGGATTGATTGCAACAACTGAGAAACATGTAGTAACAGGTGATTCCCACTTTAAAGGTGCAGTTTTATTGATTTTCTGAGCTAACAGTTTCGCAACAAAATGGCCTTCAGAATTAGAAGTATTACCAGACTTTGAGAATCCCATCGGTCTTGAGTCACCTGTAATGTAAATATTACTATGACCATTGACTTCATATGTTAAAGG
>JAUVCL010000200.1 GCA_030595845.1 Campylobacterota bacterium | reverse complement strand
AAGAACTTCGTTATGGTAAGTTCTGGTAAAGGTGGTGTTGGTAAATCTACTACTTCAGTAAACTTGGCGATTTGTTTAGCGATGCAAGGTAAAAAAGTCGGACTTCTTGATGCTGACATCTATGGACCAAACATCCCTCGGATGATGGGTTTACATGCCGTTAAACCAGAGATTCAGGGAAATAAACTACAGCCACTAAAAGCGTATGGTGTTGAATTTATGTCTATGGGTTCTATTATGGAAGATGGTGCAGCACTTATCTGGAGAGGTTCAATGATCATGAAGGCAATTGAGCAATTCCTAAGAGATATTTTATGGTCTGAGCTTGATGTACTTGTTATCGATATGCCACCAGGAACAGGTGATGCACAGCTTTCACTTGCGCAGTCTGTACCTATCACAGCAGGTATTACGGTAACAACACCTCAGGAAGTTTCACTTGATGATAGTAGACGTTCACTGAATATGTTTAAAAAACTAGAGATCCCAACAGCGGGTATCATTGAAAATATGTCAGGGTTCATCTGTCCTTCATGTGATACAGAATCAGATATCTTTGGTATGGGTACATCTGCGGCTGTAGCCAAAGAGTTCGATACAGAACTCATGACACGTATACCTATAGAGCCTGAGATTAGAGTAGGTGGTGATACAGGTATGCCAATCGCCTACCATAAACCAGATTCTGAGACAGCTAAACGTTACCAGGAAGCGGCTGTTAAACTATGGGAATTTATAGAAAAAGTAAATGCTGAAGGTGGAGCAGATAACTCTTCTGTTCAACCAACAACACCTCCAGGTGTTTCTGCATGTAGTACAGGTGCTGGAGCAGCAGCTGCACCAACTGAAGAAAAATCAGGCGGAGGATGTGGCTGTAATTAAGCCCGTTCCTTCACTACATCTGTGACTTTCTGGGTACATCTCTCCTGAGGTGTACCCGATACTTTAGTACAATTGGATAGTATAGAAAGCAAACTTTCATTGTAGTATTAAGTATATATGTACCACCTCAGGAGAGGTGGTACGAGTAATATTTTTTACTTCTTCTCTTGACTCGCTTTAGCGCCATTTATAAACTGCTCAAAGTTTTCTACATAGTTATCAAAGTTTTCTTCAAGCATGTGTTTGTATTGTGTGGTAAAGAAGTTTACTACCTCTTCTTTCTCTGCTTTCATATCTTCTGCATTTTTAAATCCCATTGCGGTGATCCATGCGTTAAAACGTGAGGATGCAAACATGAGTGAATTCGTGGCATCTGCTGGAGGTGTTTGTTCGTTGATGTGACCATTAGCAAGTGCGATGTGCGCATCTGCGCGTTTATAAAAATTTCCATCTATAGGTGTTTTTTGTGAGTCTGACATAAGCAGTTCCTTTTTTGGAGGTATTGTACATTTATTTCGATATAATTCAGCCACAGGAAACCTCCAATGATAGGTGATACTCACAACCTTTCTAGTTTTTGTCTAGGCTAGGCATTTTTTTGAAGACTTAGCCTAAGCTAAGTCAAAAAAGAGTAACGACGCATAGGTAAAAGCTAGAAATGCCCGAAGGGTGGGCTTTGCAAACGCAATATTTCACAAGATGCTTACTTCATCTTAGCTATGGCTAGGATTTGAAAGCCTCCTGCAAAATCTTACATTTGCAAAGCCCATTGTGTGTGTCACCTATCATTGGAGGGTTCCTAATTAACACTAGGACACCTTATGACAAATGCAGATAAACTCAAAAAACTCTTAGAGGTAGAAATTATTCCAGATCTGGAAGTGGCTATCGATGAACTTTTTGCAGCGATCGATAAAGCTAAAAATGCTTCAAAAGAGCAAAAAGAAGATTTAGAAGAGATGCGTGAAATGCGTACGGAGTGTTTTGCCATCATTGAAGAGCTTGGGCGTAATGAGCTTGAAGAAGATGAGATAGATGAACTTCTTGCAGAATTAATTGATATGAAAACAGAAGAGAGCTAATCTCTTTGGCTTATTTTTTGTAACCCTCTCTTCCTCCTTACTTCTATTAAGAAGACTTTTATATTACTTGTACTATATTGCGTCATCAACCTCTCGGGGTGCTATATTGAAATATATAGCTGAGATAGCAGACAATGCTTGACCCGCTGAACTTGAACTGGTTAGAACCAGCGTAAGGAAGAGACTGTATTTACTCCATAAGTGGATAAATGTAATACTTTTAGGTATTAGTTTTATCTGCTTATATTTCTATCTACACTTTTTTCTTTTCGTATTTTATTACGCAAAAGGATTATATTCATGACAAAAGCATTTAAAGACAAATTTTCAACCTCAAACGATGAGCTCACAAGAGAGCCATTCCCCGCTTCACAAAAAGTATATTTAGAGGGTGAAATACACCAAGATATTAGAGTACCGGTACGTGAGATCACACTAAGTAACGAGACAAAACTTAGAGTCTATGATACTTCTGGATCCTATACAGACCCTTCTGTAGAAATAGATGTAGACAAAGGAATCCCAGGAATTAGAAACAACTGGATTGTAGGACGTGGTGATGTTGAGGAGTATGAAGGTCGTATCATGGCACCAAGTGACAATGGTCATTCAACAGATGAACAACTAGAATATGTAACTGCCGGAGCTAAAGGGCTTGTACGTACACCACTTCGTGCAAAAGCTGGTAAAAATGTTTCTCAAATGTGGTATGCACGTCAAGGGATTATTACGCCTGAGATGGAGTTCATCGCATTACGTGAAAACCAAGATGCTGCTATGTCTGCCGAATACCTTCAAGATGAAGAGCGTGAAGCAAGACTTAAAGGTGAAAACTTTGGGGCAAATCTTCCAGACCAAATTACGCCTGAGTTTGTAAGAAAAGAAGTGGCTGAAGGTAGAGCGGTTATTCCATGTAACATTAACCACCCAGAAGTAGAACCGATGATCATCGGTCGTAATTTCTTGGTAAAAGTAAATGCAAACATTGGTAACTCTGCTACGACTTCAAGCATCGCTGAAGAAGTGGAAAAAATGGTATGGTCTACACGTTGGGGTGGAGATACTGTTATGGATCTTTCAACCGGTAAAAATATTCACACAACACGTGACTGGATCTTACGTAACTCTCCAGTACCTATTGGGACTGTGCCTATTTATCAAGCATTAGAAAAAGTAAATGGTATTGCTGAAGACCTTACTTGGGAAGTATTTAGAGATACACTCATCGAACAAGCAGAGCAGGGGGTAGATTACTTTACGATTCATGCAGGTCTTCTTTTACACCATGTACCCATGACAGCTAAACGTGTGACAGGTATTGTTTCTCGT
>JAUVCL010000221.1 GCA_030595845.1 Campylobacterota bacterium | reverse complement strand
AACCAGTCTTTCATGGCTATCGCAATACCAGCAGAAGCAAACCCTAAAATAGTGACCAGATAAGAGATATTTTCTATGTATGCAAACAATAATGTAAAGATAGAGAATACAACAAACCCGATATTTAAAGCTTTGTTGATCGTGTAGTACCTCTCATTGTCAGACATATATTTATGCACTAAATATTTGATAAAAAATAACAAAAGAATAAAGAATAGAATGATCGCTCCGATGCCCATAGTTCTTTCTACTTCTCTTTGAACATTACTTTTTAGATTGAGTTTAATTTCGTCAATTTTTTTACTATGAACATTTTTAGTTGTTTCAAATATCTCTATAATAGGGATAAATGTTTTAATTTGATCTTCAACAACTTCTCCATCTTCAATAAACGCTTCATTTTGAGGGTCTAGCTCTAAAAGGTTTTCAAGAATAACCTGCTTCTCTTTAAATTTTTCCAGAATTAACTCTAGCGATCCATATCTACTGTTGTACTCTTCCATATCTGATTCAAGTTTTTCGTAATACGATATGGCACCAATGATAGAAAAAGGACTTTCTACATTAGGTATTTCACCTATAACAGGAGGTGTTAGAAATTTTTCAAAAGGATCTTTTTCATATTCTTTAAGAAGTTGAAGTTTACTAAAAAGTGTAACTTGAGTCCTTTTATACTCATCTAATTGTTTTATTTGTTTATTTGTAAGTTGCTTCATCCTCTCTAAACGTTTGATCTTCACGCTTAGCGGACCCGCCTGCTTCTTGAGTACAATATAGGTATGATAATTACTGTAGATCTTAGTCCAGATATTATTATCCAAAATGTCATCGTCTATGGTTACTTTTTGAAGTTGAAGTTGCTCTATCTGTTGCTTAACACTTGTCTCTTGCTGTTTAAGTTCTATCGTACTACTCTCTTCAGCAGTAGTTGTAGCAAAAGATAGTGTTACAGATAAAAGAGAAAAAGCAACGATCAGATTTTTAAAGTTCATTTTTTCTCTCCAAAACCGGCAAGTACTTTTTTAACTATATTCTCGTCAATATCAGAGATTATTTTGTTATGCCCCAAGCCTTGAGGAAGGATAAACTTGATACTCCCTTTTGCAGATTTCTTATCTAAAAAGAAATGCTCATAAAATGCATCTACATCTTTGATCACATAGTCAGTGGGTAACGAAGATTTTTCTAAAAGCGCTTTGACTTCATCTGCTTCATCTTGTGTGAACATTCTAAGCTCAACAGCCAGGGCATTTGCCATGATTATGCCTATGGATACAGCTTCACCATGTAAGTATGTTGTATAGTTTGTTTCATTTTCAACCACATGTCCAAAAGTATGTCCATAGTTCAGTACCGCCCGGATACCAGCTTCTTTTTCATCTTGGTTCACAACCCATGCCTTGAGTTCTACACTCTTTTTGATCACTTGTTTGAGCATTTCTTCATCCGTAAAATCAGCAGATTGAAGAAATTCAAAGTACGATTTGTCAAACATGACTGCCATTTTGACTATCTCAGCGATACCAGCTGCAAACTCTCTCGGAGGTAAAGTTTTTAAAAACTCTGGATCTATATAGACAGCCTTAGGTTGATAAAAAGCACCGATAAGATTTTTTCCATATTGGTTGTTCACGCCAGTTTTTCCTCCCACAGATGCATCTACTTGAGAAAGCAGTGTCGTAGGAATTTGTATGAAGTCTATACCTCTTTGATATAAAGAGGCAGTAAAACCGGTCATGTCACCTATGACACCGCCACCAAAAGCAATGAGAAGTGATTTACGGTCTAGTTTATGTTCGAAACATTCATTCAGTATGCCTTCTACTGTCTCCAATGTTTTGTACCCTTCTCCGTCAGGAATGGTAACAACGTTGAGTTGTGTTGCCGTGACAGAAGCCAGAAGTGTCTCCAAATGGAATCCTGCTACAGTAGGATTCGTAACAATAACCACATTGGTATCAAAAGTCAGTTGTGGTAAAGCATCAATGGTGATGTCATATCTAATAGTTTGGGTCTGTGCTAATGCTATAGGAACAATCATCTAATAAAACCTTGGCGTAATAATTAGCTTTATTTTATCTTATTTGTGATTAAAAGGTGTTAAGCCTCCGTTACCCCTATGGTTTTAGACTTCAGCAATGCCAAAAGGAACAAGGAGTTTGGGGTGCTTGTTGGTCGTAAGAAGGAAGTCTTGTATTTTCGAAGAGATCAAGTTTCTGTAACTGTCTGTATTGAGATGTTTTTCAAA
>JAUVCL010000064.1 GCA_030595845.1 Campylobacterota bacterium | reverse complement strand
CTTCTTTGTTTTTCCAAGTTCTTTGTTAAGTGCTGTAGTAGCTTTTGTGCTGCGCTTTATTGGCTCAGGTACTTCTACAGAAAGTCTTAAAAACTCTGTCATGTGTACACCGTTACCCGCCAAGGCAGATACCCATTTTTCTACTGCAACACTTGACTTTTCTGCACTGGCTTGAAACTTCTCCTGTGCTTCAAGTGCGCCTGTAGCTGTACCCATGTTGCTTTCCCAAACAAGTTCCAAAAAGGATGCAAAAGTACTGTATCCTGCGATGGAAGTCGTGACAGAAGTCGTCAAAACATCTAAGCCCTGCACCAAAACCGCAACCGTTTTGGTCATGTTTTTTAGCGTTTTATCTGCATCGTTGGAGTCTTTCCACATTCCGACAAATGAGTTTGCTACTGTAGTGATAGCAGGTGCCAAGGCAACAGTAAAGAGATTAGAAAACCCTCTTCCTGTCATCTGTACTTTATGCATGGAGTCGTTCGCATCTTCCATCTTTGCAATCATCTGTCTATCTAAAACAAAGCCTAGTGCGTTGGCTTCTTCTGCGTACGTCTTCAAGCCTTCACTACCATTTTTAAGCATCGTTAGAAGCTTGACACCCTCACTATCAAAGAGCTTCATCGCCAAACGCACCTGATCTGCTTCGTTCTCTACACCACTAAGCGCATCAGCTAAGACGTTGAGCTGTTCGTTAACTGACATTTTAGCAAGTTCACTTGCTTCGATGTTCATCTCTTTAAGTGCTTTGACGGCTTCACCCGTTCCTTTGCCTGCTTCACTGACTCGACGTGTCATACGTTGCAAAGCCATCTCCAGCGTAGCTGTACTGATACCACTTTGCTCAGAAGCGAAATGTAACTGTTGTAACTCTTTAGCAGTCAGACCAAGACGATCTGCTGTCTTACCCAGGGCATCGTTAAACTTTAGCGTGTTGCTTATCGTGTTGGCTAAACCTTTTAGTGCAAATGCTCCTGCAAGAGCAATACCTACTTTTTTGAATGTGTTTGTCAAGCCTGAAAACTTTTTATTTATGTCTTTAACTTGTTTGTTGAGTGTTGCAGTCTGTAGCTCTAAGTTTATAAGTAAGCTTCCAAGTGATGATTTTTTAGCCATATTCTCTCCTATATTCTATTTAATTCAAGCCCAAGGCTCTGCGTGAGTCTTGCGGTGACTCTAAGTTGTCTACCATCCCAAATTCTTTGATATTTGTTTGCCCCTGGTACTGCACCCCAATAATAAACTCTTCTCTTGTTTCCTGCTTTTCTTCCCGTTGCATTGGGAGACATAAAGACATAATACCCTGCTGCAGTATTGACAACCATTCGTCCTACAGTTTGACCACGACCACTGTTGCGTACAGAAAAAGATCGCTTTAAAAAACCTCTACCTATTTTCTTAGCGTATTTATTTTTATGATCTCTTTGTCCTACAGGAGTCACTGATTTAAAAGCATCTTTTAACTTCTTTGCTTCCGGGTCTATCGTAGAGCGTATAGCTTTTTTTTGTAGCTTTGCAGGCATTGCTCGAAGCTTTTTAGTGATGTTGTTGACTGACTTTTTATCTAATTTTAAAGTAATCATTACTTTTTCCCCATCATATTTATAAACTGAGTCAAGTCGCTCTGCGGTTTTACTTCCACGGGACTGTTTTTAAGATTGAAATACGCTTGCCAAAGAGTTATTTCGCTTGCGGGCATGTTCCGAACTTCTGTTAAACTCATGTGTAAAACCTCGGCAAGTTGTAAAAGCATAAACGTAAATTTATGCTTTTTTAGTTTCCCTCTGCCACATCCAAAGCATCGCCTGCCATACCATTTATATCAAGTACTGCGTTGAAGATCACTTCTGTGATAGTGCTCGGTAGTTCTGCGATCTTTCCTATCTCATCATCTCCAAAGACACGCGTGTTGTCTTTGTTTATAAGAGAGATCGCTATGATGTTTGCTTTCATGTTCTTTTTACCAGAACCCTCTTGCATCCCCATAGCCAACACTTCAAACTTTTCTCTGTCTGCTGTGGTAAACTCTCGGATAAGTACAGTTCCAGTATCTAAATCAACTTCTTTTCTTTTTAAACCTATACTTAGTAAATCATTTTTGTTTAACATATTTTTCCTTTTTTTCTTTTATACCATCTATATTATTATCGTCGATGATAACATACTGATGGATTTCTACGAGTGTATTATCTACTGTCGTACATGCCGTTAGCACTAATATCAACACTCCGAAGAGTGCTGATTTAACGCTATTAACTCCAAATAAAGTCACTTGCTTTTCCGTTTACGTTACCCGTTAGTACCGTGTCCGGTGCAGGGTCGCTCATCGTAAAACCTGCCATCGACAGATTAAAGTCTGCTGTTGCTACTGGTGTTGTTGCAAACTCAATCTTAGCTTTCCTCTTTTCGCCTGCTTGTGCGCCTGCGATGAAGTTTGTTTGATTGGTTGTAGGACTGTATAGAAAACTGATAGTAAGATCAGGTGCATCACTCAATCCTGCGATGTAGTCTTTACTACAGTCTGTAATCGTTGTTGTTTCTAAGAACGTACCGACTTGACCGACTTCACCGCCAAATGTCGTCACGTCTTCAACTTCAATCATCGTTCCACTTCCTACAGCGTCTTCTATAAAGAAACGCGTACCACATGTCAAATGTACATTTTCTTGTGCCATTTTTACTCCCTTGTGTATATGTTAAATTCTAACGATACAAAGTATCTTGAAACAGGTTCTGTATCAAACCCCGTAGATCTACTTGTATACGTTACGCCCATGATCGTATCTTCTTTTTTGCACACCATCGCGTCTTTTATCAGTAATGCTAAAGCAGATGCCTTGTCATACTCATCACTATATACTGCGATAGTCACAAAGTTTTGAGTGTAGCCATTACTTGACATAGTAGGTGATGTCTCTTGTCCGTCTAAACTGTAGATGATAAAAGGGATAGCAGTTTCCAACGGTGCAGGTGCAGGGGTGGTCGTTGCTATGTCTTTTAACTGTTTATAGATAAAGTCTTGTACTGTCATAGTAACTCTTTACACATAAACTGATAAGACTTACCCATGTCAAATTCAAGCACGCCCACGATATCATACTCTCTATCATTGGCTCTAATGATGTCACTGGTAAGCACTCTTTTATCACTAGGATTAATCCTAGCGATTATCTTGACCGTGGTTTCCATCATCTCAGCACCTCCATCGATGTACTCTCTACCCGATACCGTTTTGATATCTACCCTGGTATGAAGTACATCTTCATACGTCACAGTTTCTGCACCACTTGATGTGCTTTCTGTTTTCTCTCTGACTATCTTTGCAGGATAGCGTAATGCACCAGAACGCATCTGTTATCCTATCTGTGGAGACATATATGCCTCTAGTAGATACTTAATCGTGAAAGGAAGTTCACTGATCGCGATACCTGTAACGATAGATTCACGATTTTCGTAAAACGTTCCGATAGTCAACAGTCTAGCCTGGACGATAGACTTTTCCATATCACCAGTCATACCAGTCTTCCATCTGAGCGTTACTTCTGTCGCATCATCTATGGAGATGCTATCTGTAAGAGAGATGATGATCTCTCCATTTGAGTAGATATAGTTATGCTCTGTAAGTGTATACAGGTTTCTAACAGGTACTTCCAAAGTTTGCAAACCCCCACTCATATACTCAATGATAATCTTGTCATCACTGGGCGCATAAGTAAGATCTGTCATAAGATTAACAGGGATAACATTATCGATAAATGACCCGATATTTTGTTCATTATCTCTTTGAATAAAGACATTTCTACAATAGTTTTCCACACTGTTCAACGATACATCTATCAGACTTTCTATGTACTCATCATCATCTGCAAAGAGTACGTTTAGGTGTTTCTTAGCAACAGAGAGCGTGAGGTTATCTGTGCCTGTTATTGTAGAAGTAATCATCGTTATCCTTTGGCTTTTAGACTGTTTTTATATAGAAAATCTTTTAGTAGATATCCTTCGAGTATCCATATTTTTTCAGTAGCATTTTCTAAAGAAATTTTCTCACCAATTTCTTTATCATAATTTGCAGGGGATGCACAGGCACTTTCACCCGTAACTGTAAAGCCATTTTTAAGCGTTAAAACACAGACTGTTAAGACATCCGTAAGCTTATGATAAGATGTATCTCTTATAGTTTCCTGTATTTTATTAGGCGTAAGTCTTGGAGCGTTTAACCCTTTATCTTGTATCATTTTTTCTGTTGTATTACAATCTTTTTCCATCTTTATCCTTTGGCTACGTTAGTGTTATTGATTTTAATTTGTAACAAAGTATCTGTTTCCATGTGTCCGACAATGCTTACAATGTTAGTAGTGATGAGATCACCACTCGCAGCTAAACCACCGCCACTGGCAGAAGCCACCACGATATCTCCTGCTACACCTACAGCACCCAGTGCCAGACCGCCACTTTCTGCAAGGTCGATGTACTGCCCTGCTACACAGTCGTTGACTGCGATACCTCTGACATCATCGATGTTGGCAGCAGTTATATTGACAAGCCATGCAAGCTCATCTGTTGCATCGATAGAAACTGATTGCCCTGCTGTGATGGCTTCTCCTGCACGATAACGAGAGAGACTAGGGAAACGACCATCTACTTCAATAGGCTGTACATTTGCAGGGGTGATAATATAATCTGCCATCTAATCTCCTTCTTTTTCAGTATTTTGATCAGCATGACTAAACTGCCGCTACAACAAGCTTAGAGAAACAAACGTTAGTGGAAGTCACACGTCCATCTACTCTCATTGTTCCTATCACTACAGTTTCATCTGTAAGGAAGTTCACCTGGTCACTTGCTTTAACTGTTACATCTCTTACCACTCTGAGTGTATAGTTTTTAACATTTCCAAAGAACGCAATAGTATCTGCTACACTTGTAACATCTCCTAGTTCATAGTTTACAGAGATAGGGTATCCACCGAACTCATAAATCACATCTGATGAGTCTGTAGATGTACTCAGCATTTGAAGTAGTTTTCTACCCGTTGTATCTTTCCATTTAGTAGCGGCTCTCATAGCAGAATCTGAAAGATAGAAAGTTGAACCCATACGCTGTGATGGTTGAACCGAATCGATGAGTGCTTCTAAATCTTCAGGTGCAAATACAACTGTCGTAGCAGTATCTACAGAGACGATGGCTTTAACCGTTCCTGTGATGAGAGCCGTGTTTAAGATACCAAGCGGCTTTTTAACACCATCACCATTGATGACCGATGCTTCTAGTGTTCTAGCAATACGAATACCGATAAGATTTGCACTGTATACTAAGATATCAAAGAAACTGTCTTCAACCAGTTCGTTAGAAACAACGATACCCGTCCCAAGTTTAAATGCGTTTAGCTCAATCGTACCAGTAGCAAAATCTTTAAGATCTATCGTGCCATGTTCATCAAGCCATAAAGCAGAATTTGCAGTGTCATCCATAGTAGGATAAGAAAGTACACCGTGATTTGACGTAGTGACTCTGTCAAGATTGGGAACGATAATACCATACTCAAGTACACGCTCTTTCAAGATGCGCATGAACTCGTCAGGTACAAGCTCTTTACCTTTAGCTACATCATGAGACCCAACCACAGCCATGATCTTTTGTTTATGTGCTTCAAAACTGATAGACCCTCTAAGTAATGCAGAAAAAGACTCTCTTTGTACGACTGAGAAGTCATCTTCTTTTTCTTTTGGGCTTTTGCTTTTCTTGACTGCATACGCTCTTGTAAGTTCAATCGCTTCAATTTGGTCATCGATAAGACTGATCTCATCTTTGAACGTTTTCATCGCGTTTAAATCAACAGCTTGAATCGCGTCACCTTTTTCTTGTATCTTACCCATCGCAGCTATTTTAGCCAGTCTTGCTTCTTGTAGTTGTTTTAGTGTCATGATAATTCCTCCATGATTTTTTTGGCTTCTAATGCCAAAGCGTTTGGCTTGATCTCTTCTTTGTAGAGGAGTCTAGCTACTTTTTCTATCTGGTCTGTTGGTCGGTTCTTACAGTTTGCTGTACACGTAGTCACTTTTTCTTTTGCAAGTAGTGTAAGCTCTTCTATGCTTGCTGTCATTTTAGTGCCTATAAGCTTATCTGCAAAACCGTATGTGATGATATCTTCTCCAAAAAAATACGTCTCGTTATTCATATAGTTAGCGATTTTTTCTTTGGATATCCCACTCTTTTTATGATATGCTGCTAACATCACATCGTTTACCCCTCTGAGTGTTTTTGCAGTGTTTTCAAAGCTCTGTGCATCACCACGCACGCCTGTATGTGCATTGTGTATCATATACGCGCTGTTATCATGTACTTGTACTGTGTCCCCTGCTAAAGCAATATAACTGGCAATACTGGCACAAACACTATCGATAATAACAGTGACTTTTCCAAGGCTATAGGCTCTTATCGCGTTGTATATGCTCACACCATCAAACACAGACCCGCCAGGGGAATCTATGTGGATAGTGATATCACCTGCCAAAGATTCGAGTTTTTCTGTAAACATTTCAGCCGTGATATCATCACCGATAACGCCAATGATTTTAATCAATTTCATACTTTTCCTTTAGATTTATTTTTAGGGTTACTCGTACCGCTTTCGGGGTCTACGTTGCCTAAATCTTTTTTCAATCTTCCAAGTTCGCTTTTGATTTTTTGTATTTGCATCTTTAGATCTTCATCTTCTTTTTCATCGTTCTTCTTTGGTGGGGTTGGTTCTTCTACTACAACAGGTACAGGTGGTTCTACTGGAGTAAGTACTTCTTTATGTAGTTCCATAGGTGCAAGGTTGAGAGGTAAGATAACTTCATCTAGTCCATCGATGTCTTTTAAATTGTACTTTTTACGCGCTTCATTGAGTGTCATGACCCCTTTTTCTGTCAGTTTTGTAATCACTTCTGCTTTGTCAGACGCTGTAGCATTTAGCAGCGCATCAGCTTCAAATTCTGCATACGTTTTTATGTCTGAAAGACCGATGATGAGTTTAAGAGAGAGTTCCTGCTCTATCATAGTGTAAAGCGGTGCTAGCGTATAGCGTTGATAGATAAGAGAGAGCTGTTCGGTGTTGCTGTACGTAGTGTCCATTACACCTAGTAGCGGTGGTGGTACTTTGAAAATCTCCATGATGTCTGACTTCGTGAGCTGCTTAGATCTTACATAATCAGCATCAGCTGGAGAGATAGGACTAAGCTGAGTGTACTGGAGTCCATCTGCTAATACAGGCGTTTTCCCTGCGTTTTCAGAACCGCCATAAGCGGATGCAAAGTCTGTTTTAAGCGTCTCTACTTGTTCTTTTTTAAGCTTTTTATCTGTAGTGATAATCCCACTCATCGAACCGCCGTTCTTCATAAAGTTAGTCGCAAACTGACTCTCGTAGTACGCTCTGTCAAACGTCATAGCATGTAAGCCTATCGGACTCAATCCCGTGTACCCGTCTATCGTGATGTTTCTATAGTGTATCATCTCGTCGGGAAACACGTTGATAGTCTTACCGGATTTTAGTGTTACAATGTAGTAATACGGCTCAGAATCTGAAAAAGTCTCTTGAATCATCACGTTTTGTGTAGGGATAAAGATAAGACTTTTTGGCGTGATACCGTCGTACTCTATGACGCTGTAACTATTTCCCCACCCTGAAAGTTGTCCCATCATCGCGTTTTGCCATTGGAAATATGTGACGTTTTTAGCAGGCTTTTTCAAAAGTGCTGTGATCGCATGATTTTCTTGCAGTTCTCTTCCAAACGTTCCTGCTTTATAGACTTTAACAGGAGTCATAGCAACACTATCACTGAGCATACGAATACAGCTATAGACAGTACCAATGCTGAGATAGTTCGAAGGTCTAGCAGAAGATGCAAATATCCCATCAAACATGTCTTTTACTGTCATGACTGCCACATATGTCGCTTCTTTAAACTTTGCTTTTCTTCTTTTAAAATTAAACATCTTTATCCATTCAAGCTATAAATTCGTTGTTATAGAGTGCTGTTTTTTCTGCTGGAGTAAGTATATCAGTATGGAACTGAAATATCCTTTTACTTATTCTATATAAGTAACGATTAGAGCTAGATTATTGAGCCTATCCAATGTATACACTTATCTTAAATAAATGTTATCCCGACCTCACCTTTTTCCTGAAAATGAGCTAAAGCACGGGTTAAACTGTTGATCGTTGCCGCCACGCCATCAATCTTTTTGAGCCTGCTGGCCTTATTTGGCTTGATGTTACCGTTTGAGTCAGTTATAACTTCTACATTTGAGATATGCCAGTTCATGCAGGGATTGTCATTATGTGTTAGATCTTCTCTTTTTACGATGTCTAAGAAGTACTTTGTAGGAGAACTGAGCGTAATCGCGCCTTGACGTACTTGAATGTTATCATAAAATCCTGCTTCAGCTTCTATCTTGTTAATCAGTGCCGTGGCTCTGTATGGGTCGTAACAGATTTCGCAGGGGATATCTCCGTCAAGATACGGCATAAGATAATTATAGAGATAATCAAGATCTATCGTGTCACCGGGTGTAGCTGTTACGTGTCCATGCAACACCCATGCACGTAATGGGATTCTTAACTCTTTTTCTCTAGCTTTGATGTTCTTTTCAGGAATGAAGAATTTTGTAGTCAAGTGATATCTGTTGCTATCGAGCAGATACAACAAACTTACAGCAGTAAAATCGTCTGTCAGCGACAAGTCAAGACCTATGATGAGTTGCCGTGCGCCCGTGATGTCGGTTAAGGGCTGTGTGCAGTCCTGCCATTTCTTATAGGGTATAAAGATCTCGGATACGTTCAGCCATTCATTGAGATGTTTTGTTCTAAAAGAGATTTCATCTGTTCCGTTGTGTTGCGCTTTCATGTATTTGTCTTCCAAATACTCCATTGTAACCCCATAACTTATCGCAGGATTCGCTTTTAGCCATGCTTCTCTACTATGCCAGTCTAAACCTTCCGGTATTTCAAATATCATGGAGTAGAAAGCAGGGTCGTCTATGATGCCATCACGTACCTTCTTAGCGTATTCATATCTTTCATGAAACGCGCCACCAATGTTGTACCCCGCTGTAGAGATAAGTATAGTAAGCGGTTCTTTACGCGATGCCATACCTTCAGATAGTACTTGATACATATCATCTGTCTTAAAAGCGTGTCCTTCATCTTGTATAAAGAAATTCGGACGTAAACCATCTTTAGTATCTGCATTAGCAGTCAGAACCGAAAACGTATTGTTAAACGCGCCCTCTTCTACTTCTATAGTTTTTCTTCCTTTAAAGATATCTGATTTGTTAAAGAGAAAATGATTCTGCTTTATCATCGTTTCACAAACGCGAAAGAGTATTTTAGCTTGATTTGTTTCACTCGCAACGATGTATGTCTCTTTTCCTTTTTCTTTGTCCAAGAAGAGCATGAAGAGTTCTACTGCACCTGCAAGTTCTGTTTTCCCGGATTTTCTCGGGATAAACAAAAGAGACACACGATGTTTCCGTAAACCCGTCTCACCATGCACAACTGCCACCGTTTCTAAGAGCCACTCAATCTGAAATGGCAGCAGCTGAAAATTAACCCCTGCAAACTCTCCAGCTGTATGCCTTAAGATAGAAACAAACTTGATAAGCTTCCATCCTATTTCAGTATCCAATGTATACACTGTTTCTTGATATTTCTCTGCGACCATGTCAAAAATTGACTCAGCGCTTTTCAATATCGCTTCTTCGCTTCTAATCAGTGGGTTTGTGGGTAAAGCTGTCATTTCGTGTCCTATCTGTAGTATCCAATGTATACACTTATCTTAAAGTTATTCAAATTCCATGCAACTATCACAAAGGAAAAACTTATCAGAATCATCTACTCAATCGCCAAAAAGTTCTGACATTTTATCAAGGTCTTTTTTTTCTACCTTGGTGAGTTTAGATCTTGCAAGTGGGTCAAGTCCTAAACTTTTTCTTTTAGCATCGATGAGTTTTGAGAACGCAAGAGAAAGCGTAGCATGTGGTGAAACTTGCTGATCTCCTCTAGTATTTATAATTATGGCTTTTTCTGTAATAGCTTGCGTCTGTGCTAAAGCAATCTGATAACACATAGCATAATCAAAAATAGCGTATCTGTCATTGTCTCGATATAATCCTAATTCTTTGAGTTCAACTGTCGTATCTGTCATTATTTGCTCACCCAATGCATCTAAAGAAAAGGTTTTAGATTTTTCAACGAGTTCTTTTTTTTTCCTTTCTTTATTTTTTTTTGCTTTTTCTGAAATTTGAGAACTTATTTTTTTGTTTTCTAAGATTTCAAGTCTCAAATTTTCTACAGAGATATCTGTAATAAATACCCTACGTGTATTTGAATGTTTTTTTTTCGTTGATTTTAAGATATTTTTTTTCAAATATCTTGAAATCTGACTAGTAGAACAATCTAAGATGAGTGCGGCTTCTTGTGGTGTTTTCATAGTATAAGTATATCATATAAAATTGATTGGTTATTTAATGTTATTTTAGATTGCATAAAATCGTGTG
>JAUVCL010000036.1 GCA_030595845.1 Campylobacterota bacterium | reverse complement strand
ATTGGCATTGATCACACCCATGATCCGGGTAGGATATGTTTTTGTAGCTAAAAGTTTTTTCAATTCCACAGCAACGCGTTTAAGTCCAAAAGGCTGGGCCAACTCTTTTTTGGAAAGCACTTCCATGTGTTTACGTGTACCTATAAGTATACAGTCATAGGTAGGTTTTTCGCAAAGTATGACACCACCAGGTACGGCAAGCTCTGCACCAATACTTAAGGCATCTTGTTTCAGTATATTCGCTGCAGGTGTTTTAAGGTCTTTAATGAAGAAATAAAGCAGTTCCATCTTCTTTGCCATAATACTCACACCGCCACTCTCAACATCAAGTGCTTTGAGCGCTGCTTTTTTATCGGCCATGTTACCGAGTTTGTAAACATACATTTATAACCCTTGTAGGGTGCGTTTGCCAACGCACCGTGAACCTAGTTCAATATTATTGTATTTTATCGTTTTTTACGTGCTAACAACTTTAGCAGCAGTGTATTCAACACAAACTGCGGTGGTGACCCTACATCTAAAGCAATAAAAGTATTTGAAAACAAAGTAAGCGTTTTTTCATCCAAATCATAACCTTCTGAACGGATCGCCTCTTTACTGATCTCTTCTATCAGCAATTTCATAGCCTTGGCATCCGTACGTTTATGTGTTTGAGTAAATTTATACACACTCTCCAAAGACAAGTACTTCAAATCTAAACCCAGTTCTTTTTCTTCTTTCACTTCACTCAATATAGAAATAGGCAAACGTGATTTGATCGTATCGAGAACCGTTGATTTACTTTCGGTAAGTAGTATGAACTCTTTATTTTTGGGTGGTTCTTCGATCACTTTAAGAAGTTTATTTTGCACTAAAGGAGAAAATGTTTTAGCTGCAAGTATAATGATCGTAATCTCTTCACTTGCCATATAGGCTTTTTCTATCACAAGCTTTGCATCACCTACAGAAAATGTCTCTTTTTCTGTAGGCATTCTATGCACCTTATATGCGATAGGTTCACCTTCCTGACCACTCGCTATTTTCTCCGCTATACTGGGTGAAATAATTTCGATAATAGATTCATCACTACGAAGCTTTTCAAGCTCTAGGATCGTATTGTCTATCTGGGTAGTGATGATGACTTGGCTGACTAATCTCATGATTCTAAGTCTAGGTCCCCGAACAATGCGGCAGAAAGTGTAGAATCAAAAAGCTTGTATAACTGTAAAAGTTTTATATCAAGTAAAGGGTCTGCACTTCGAAACGCAAAACTATCCTGCACCTCTTCATCCATGATCCATAAAAAACTATTTTCATTTCTATACACAATCTTGGTACAACTATGATCACCTTTACCAATATACCAAATTAAATATCCATTAGGATAAGAGATCTCAAGCATATCTTCAAGAAGTTGTATATCCTGTGTTGATTTCATGGCTGAAAGATCAGGAAAACAGCTGCGTAAAGAGTACACAGGAAGCAGCGGTCTGTTTTTATTTAGATCATTGACAGTACTCACAACATATTTAGAGAACCACTCATGTGATGGATCCGTTAAGATCAGTACCGTTTTCCCCTCAAGGATCTGATCAACAGCACTTTTAACCAAAGGTGCCCACTCATACCGGTACTCTTCCATCCACGAGAAGCAAGATTCCTCTTCACGTATGGTCTTGAGTGTCCACTTAAGCAATTGCTGCATAATATTATTTATCTAACTCATAAGCTTCATGGAGTGTGCGAATAGCAAGTTCTCCATACTTTTCATCTATGACCATAGAAATTTTTATCTCAGAAGTTGAGATCATTTGTATGTTGATATTGGAATTGGCAAGTACTGTAAAGGCTGTAGCTGCCACACCTGAGTGAGACTTCATCCCTACACCCACAACAGATACCTTACAGACATGCTCATCAAAATCCATACCTTCAATGTCATGATCAAAACTTGCCATCAATTTTTTTGCATTTTCATGCTCAGAGTGCGGCACAGTAAAACCAAGGTTTGTTGAACCGTCTGTACCCATATTTTGAATGATCATATCTACATGGATGTTCGCTTCTGCCAACATTGTAAAGATCTCTGCTGCAATACCCGGTCTGTCTGAAACACCTCTCAGTGTGACTCTTGCTTGATTTTTGTCCAATACAACACCACTTACTAAAACTTCTTCCATATTTTCACTCTCCTCTGTTATCAACGTACCTACATTGTCTGAAAAACTACTTTTTGCATAGAGTTTAACATTCAGTTTTTTTGCCAGTTCCACAGAACGACTTTGCAATACCTTTGCCCCTAAAGATGACAATTCCAACATCTCATCATAAGAGATAGTGTCAAGTTTCTTTGCATTGGGTTCTATACGTGGATCAGTAGTATAAATACCATCAACATCTGAATAGATCTCACACTGATCTGCTTTCAGAGCACCTGCCAATGCTACTGCCGAAAGGTCTGAACCTCCACGTCCAAGTGTTGTAACAGAACCGTCTTTATTGACTCCCTGAAACCCTGCTACTATGACGATCTTACCTGCTTTGATCGCAGCATGCATAGCACGGGGGTCAATAGACTCGATACGCGCATAGGTATGTGAATCAGTCGTCACAATACCTGCCCCTCGTCCTGTCATCGCTATGGCATCATACCCTCTAGCCTGTAAAGCAATAGAAAGTAATGCAGCTGTTACTCTTTCACCTGAAGAGAGTAACATATCCATCTCTTTTTTTGCGGGTTCTTTCGTAAAATGTTCTGCAAATCCTATGAGTTTATTGGTTTCACCACTCATTGCAGAGACAACAACAACAATGTCATCTCCTGCTTCTCTCGCTTTTGCCACACGGTTGGTCACGTTTTCTATTCGCTCTACATCACCAACACTTGTACCACCATATTTGTGTACAACTAACATCTATATCAAACCTTTCCATATACTATAACGTGTTTAGAGCAAAGCCCCAACCACTACGTTGTCACTCTTTAAATAAAATTATTTAGATGAGTCCCTCATCTATAAAATAATCAATAACCCGACGATATACTTTTCGTTTAAAGTAGGTTACTTTTCTAAACAAATCTTCATACGCAACAAACTCATATTCTTCAAACTCCGGAATATGATATGCATCTAAATTTATCTCTGCTCCGTCTTTGAGACGTACCAAAAAGTATTTTTGGGTCTGTCCGTCAAAAGGATATGTTTTACCTCGCGAGACTTTAGGAAAGTCATACGAGATCCATTCAGGATATTCTCCTAAAACCTCAACTTTGTCACAGCCTATTTCTTCTAACAATTCTCTTTTTAAAGCTTCTCGGGGTGTTTCACCCTCATCGATCCCACCTTGAGGGAATTGCCATGCATTTTTTATATCACTTCGGTGTGCGACAAAAAACTCACACTTATCCGGATATCTGGAAGAAAGTATCACTGCTGCAACATTTGGCCTATAGCTTTTAGTTGTTTGCATTTTTACTCATTTAATAGTATATTTTATATTTTAAAAGAGATTACTCTTCTAATTTCTGCTATTATTTTATCTAAAATACGGTTATATCTATCTAAAATAGTCTTTACTATAGAGAAAGATTCACTGTAAAAATTTTTAAGAATAAAGGTTCATAATGCTTGTCTATATTCACATTCCTTATTGCGATTCAAAGTGCCATTATTGCAGCTTCAATACCTATGTTGACAAGTTTGATACACGTGATGACTACATGAAAGCACTTTACACACAACTCTCCTTTGAACTTGAACGTTTTGGTGCAGAAGAGAACAGCATAGAAACACTTTTTATCGGGGGAGGCACGCCCTCCACTGTTACGCCTGAACTTTATGCACCAATTTTTACACTCTTAAAACCCTATTTACAAAAGGATGCAGAGATCACCACCGAAGCAAACCCAAACTCTGCTACAAAAGAGTGGTTAGAGGGGATGAGAAAGCTAGGTGTGAACCGTGTCAGTTTTGGTGTACAGAGTTTCGATGCTGACAAACTCAAAGCACTCAATAGAGCACATAACCCACAACAGGCAAAAGATGCCATACTGCATGCAAAGTCACTTGGATTTGAACATCTCTCGTTAGATTTGATCTATAACTATCAAGGAGATAACAAAGCCCTACTTTTAAACGATATAGAAAAAGCTTTTTCTTTACCGATAGATCACATTTCTGCCTATGAGCTGACCATAGAAGACGGCACCAAATTTTCAACTACCCCAGAAGTACGACAGGAAAATGAAAATTTAGCCTTTTTTGTCTTTGATGAAATAGAAAAACGAGGATTTAAAGCTTATGAGATCTCAAATTTCGGTACCTACCAAAGTAGACACAACAAAGGATACTGGGAGATTAAAAATTATATCGGGGCAGGAGCAGGAGCCGTTGGTTTTTTAAAAGAGAGACGGTTTTATCCACAAACACATATAGAAGCGTATATCAACGATCCACTAAATATCACAGAAGAACCCTTAACAGGGGAGGAACTCCTCACAGAAAGAGTCTTTTTAGGCTTACGCTCTTCCATCGGGGTAGAAAAGTCTCTACTCTCAGAAGAAATGATCAAAACAGCTGCATTTCTTTGTGAAGAAAAAAAACTGAAATGCACTGAAACACACTACTATAATGATAATTTCTTCCTCTCCGATGAACTCGCACTCTATATTTTAGGATAATTTGCTAAAATACATCAATTAAAAATCTAAGGTTCACTATGTTTGGCATCGGCTTTACTGAGTTAATTCTCATTTCTATTATCGCTATACTCTTTTTGGGACCGGATAAACTACCGCAAACCATGGTGGATATCGCCAAGTTTATCAAAAGTGTTAAGAAGACTGTTGGGGATGCAAAAAATTCTCTTGAAGAAGAGATGAAAATTGCAGACCTTAAAGATGAAGCACTCAGTTACAAACAACAACTTGATGATGCTACTTCAGAATTGAAAAACTTTAAAAATATTGACTTTGATGACTTTGATGATGACGTCTCTTATGATGATAAGATTTCAAAAAAATCATCTAAAAAGCTCGCAAAACAACCTAAAGCAAAAGAGAGTGTAAAAGAAGTAATAGAAGAAGAAACACTTGCTACACAGGTTGAACCAAAAAATGACGAAGTCACATTTAAGAAAAAAACAAAAGTAGCTCAAAAAAAGAATAAAGAAGAGAGTGATGAGAAAACAGACACACCGAAAGATAATGCATAATGTTTAGCGATCTTAAACCTCATCTTGTTGAGTTACGAAAAAGACTGGGACTTTCTGTTCTTGCTATATTTATCGGTTTTATCATTGCCTTTGTATTTCATGAGATCATATTGGAGTGGATCACTGCCCCGCTTAATGAAGCATTGGCACAAGTGGCACACCTCTCCAAAAAAGCGGCTGACGGTATGGTCACAACACACCAGGTCGGTGGTGCATTTTTTGTAGCCCTCAAAGTTTCATTCTTTGCAGGACTCTTAGCTGCACTTCCTTTTATTTTATATCAACTCTGGCTCTTTATCGCTCCAGGTTTATACAGCAATGAGAAAAAAATGGTTATTCCCTTTGTTGTAGGCGGTACGGTCATGTTCGCCGTAGGTGTTTTATTCGCTTACTATGTGGTCACACCCTTTGGCTTTCAATTTCTTATTACCTTTGGTTCTTTCCTCTACACACCTCTGATCAATATCGAAGACTATGTTGGCTTCTTTACCAAGATCATGATGGGATTCGGTATTGCTTTTGAACTTCCTGTCTTTGCTTACTTTTTAGCCCTTTTGGGACTGGTCACAGATAAAACGCTTAAAGATTTTTTCAAGTATGCCGTCCTCATCATCTTTGTTGTGGCTTCACTCTTAACACCGCCTGATGTACTGACTCAACTTCTTATGGCAGCACCGCTTATTTTACTTTATGGTATTTCTATTTTAATTGTACGTGCAGTCAACCCGCATACAGAAGAAGAAGATGATGAAGATGAGGATGAAACAGTGGATTCGGAAGAAAAGAAAGATTCAAACTGATATCCTCTATGAATCCTGAACTACTCACTAAAAATTATGACTATGAGCTCCCTGAGGGGTTCATAGCAACCACACCTGTCCATCCAAGAGACCATGCAAAACTCCTTGTATATGATAGAAAAACCGATACGATCACACACACAACATTTAAACATCTTTTAGAGTTTGTACCTAAAAAATGTGATGTTTTCCTCAATGATACCCGTGTCATCAAAGCACGTATTTTTGGACATAAAAGATCTCTAGACCAAAATACCGGAGGAAAAGTAGAACTTCTTTTTAACAAGCCTCTAGATGCACACCACTATCTTGTACTCATCAGAGGCAAGGTCAAGGTAGGGACGGAACTCTTATTTGATAATGATCTTGTGGCAACCGTTACAGAATTAAATGATGATGGTTCGCGTATTGTCACCTTTACACACAAAGGTAAAGAGATACGTTTTGAAGACCTCGTCCTTCTCTTAGATAGCATCGGGCATATCCCTTTACCACCTTATATGCAAAGAGAAGACAATAAAGAAGATGAAACAGACTACCAGACACTGTTTGCCAAAAATGCAGGTGCAGTTGCGGCACCTACTGCTTCTTTACACTTCACTCCTGAACTCTTTGAAGCACTGCAGCAAAGACACAAGACACATAAGGTAACCCTGCATGTCGGGGCAGGAACATTTAAACCTGTTGAAGCAGAGGAGATCTTGGATCATCCTATGCACTCTGAGTATTTTGATATCCCTAAAACCTCTTCCAAAATCTTAGACAGCGATACCCCACTTTTAGCCATAGGGACAACAGTTACAAGAACGCTTGAATATTATGTACGAACAGGTAAAACACAAGGGGAATGTGATCTCTTTTTAAACCCAAGCAACCCACCCCAAAGAGTCACTCATTTACTCACAAACTTCCATTTACCCAAAAGTACACTTATTATGCTTGTCAGCGCTTTCATTGGAAGAGAAAAAACGTTACACTTATATAAAGAGGCCATAGAGAAAAAATATAGGTTTTTTTCTTATGGTGACGCAATGCTCATACTTTAAAAAGGTGTATCATGAGATATGTTTTATACTTCATATCAACCCTGTTTTTCTTCACAGGATGTGGCGATCCAAAGCCCTACAGCTATCCCAATTATGAGATTATCAAACCTGAAAAAACCTGTAAACCCAACAGAAGAAATATCCAAGAACTGTTGAGTTCTTACCTTGGAAAACCTTATGTTTGGGCAGAAGAAGGGCCTCACGCCTTTGACTGTTCCGGACTCACCTATAATATTTACGGATCGATGGGCATAGAGATCCCCCGTGTGGCAAGAGAACAGGCTAAAATGGGGAAAGATGTGAATTTTAAAGATCTTCATTATGGAGATCTCATCTTCTTTGGTTCAACAAATAAAAAAAGCAAACGCATCAACCATGTCGGTATGTATCTAGGGGATGGATGGTTTGCACATGCAAGCTCTAAACAAAGAAAAGTAACCATTTCTCATTTCGCAAAGGAACCTGTTTATCGTAAACGTATGAAAATCTGTAAACGTTATCTGAGTGAGGATGAAAGAGCCAAATACATGAATTGTGATGTACCGCTTCAAGTGATGAAGAGTACAACTTCACGTTACACTACACCTTGGCAAACAGGTATGAAATTACCTAAAAAAGCTGTACCTAGCTAGAATGTTAGCATTCAATACGACGGTAAACATTGTCACCGCATTAACCTTTGGGGCACTGTTTATCAATGGATGTAAGCCACCTCATCATCCGTCAAACCCCAATTATGCCATTATAAAACCTACTGTAAAATATGATCCCAGCACAAAAAGTCTTGATAAAATGGTCAAAAAACTTCAAGGTCAACCCTATGTCTGGGCAGAAGAAGGGCCAAATAATTTTGACTGTTCAGGCTTCACCTACTATATGTATGGAAGTATGGGTATAGAAATACCCCGTGTGGCAAGAGAACAGGCTAAAAATGGTCAAAAGATCAAGATGAATGAACTGATCTACGGGGATCTTATTTTCTTTGATACTGAACCTAAACGTAGAGGTCGTATCACTCATGTGGGTATGTATCTTGGTAATGGTTGGTTTACGCACGCGAGTACAACCAAATATGAAATTGTGTATTCCAACCTTAACACTTCAGCCTATTACAAAAAAAGATTACGCATTTGTCGAAGATATCTACCTGAAAGTCAGACAAAGATCGTAAAAGTTGATGCGAAAAAACCATGGAAAACAAAAGAAAGTATTAAGATCAAAGCAACACCTGTTACAGCAGCTAAAAAAGCTCCCAAAGTCATCAAAAAGCATACTCTGGGTAACTTCTATGTCCAAGTGGGTTCTTTTACAGGAAGCCCAAAAGAAGCCCTGCTCTACAAGATCACACGAGCAGGATACCACTATCATATCATTAAGTTTCCTATCAATGGCAAGCAAATCTCAAAACTGCTTATAGGTCCGTATAAACAAAGATCTGATGCGGTGAACCTTTTAGAAAAGGTAAAAAAGACCATACAAAAAGATGCGTTTATCGCAGAGATCCGTTAAAAGTAAAATTTATTTTTCTAAACACTGCGCGTATGCAGTAGCCTGAATATACTCAGCGATCGATTTATTGAGTGTATTTATCTCAAAGATATATTTTTCTTTATATTTAGGAAATATATCATATTTTTTATACATCAGTTGCTGCAAGATTTCAGTCATCAGGTTATGCATATCCTCCGCACCTATTGAACCCGTAAGTCCTCTCATATCCACGCACAACATTTTGATCTGTTCAAAACGTTGTTCTCGTATGAGTTTAACAAAAATATCAGCACTTGTACCGTAAGCCTCAGAAAACTCTTTAAGAACTTCAAGGTACAGAGTCTCACTGTTGTTTGCATGCCCAATACCTTTAGCAATATTCATCCCCTTGTATGAGATGACCTTTTTAGGCTGAGTGATCTTTTTGATTGTCTTCTTGATCGGTTCATCAGTGAGGTACATTGCCAATGCCGTATAGAGTTTTCCTATATTCAACGGTTTAGATAAAAATGCATTAATACCTGCCTGGAACATTTTTTGGGTCTCACTGTCTAGCACCAATGCGGTAAAGGCAACAATAGGCAGCATGTCATACTTACTGTCAAGACGGATCATTTGTGTGGCAGTATACCCATCCATAATAGGCATATTGATATCCATTAATACGATATCAAATTCTATCTTACTCTCTTTGACAATATCAACCGCCTCCCGGCCATTATTGGCAATTGTGATATCCATACCTGAAAGATGTAAGAGGGTGATAAGTACTTTTTGATTGATAAGATTATCTTCGACTATCAGAATATTTTTACCGGAAAAATCTTTAAACTTCTCTCTTGTGATCCCTTTGGTCTCCTGCATATGCATTTTATGTATCTTGGCCTTTGGTGTATCATCTTTCACTTCATCTACACTATAGGTAGATGCTTTAATATCATACAAGTTGATGATCATTTCAAAGATACGTTCCTGGTTTAAGGGTTTAAAAAGATGGATATCTATCACATCATTTACAAAACTTTTTTTATCTGCCTGCAATAAAGCATTCAGTGCGATGACCTTCAGTTCTTTCTCCGTTTTTATCTTAGTCAAATACTTAATCAGTCTCACATTAAACAGACTCTCATGTAAGACCACAATATCAAAAGAGGTAAGATTGGGAATATTTTTCATAAATTCTTCTTGGGAAAGAACCTTCACTTCATGTCTGAAATAAGCAAACATTTTTTTAATGGCCAAAGCAGAATTATAGTTACTGTCCACAATAAAAACTTTTTTTTCTATGAGTATTTGATCAGGCAGTCTGTACATTCTTTTGTTTCGTCTTTCAATGGTTACAAAAGGTAAAGAGAGCGTAAACGCACTTCCTCTGCCTATGGCACTGTGTATTGAAAGCTCTCCATCCATCATACCCACTAATTCATTGGCAACAAAAAGTCCCAACCCGACATAAGCTCCTGTCACCTCATCATAATAAGGAACAAATAATTTATCTAAAGCCTCAGGCGTAAGCCCGTTACTTATGTCTGTAAACTGGAATTGCAATTCCATTCTCTTTTCAAAGGTATCAAACATTGAAATTTCCAACTTCACTTCTTCCACATCTCCCTGATCCATTAAATATGCAAGAATACTGTCAAGTATTTGACCCAAATGCAGTGAATCACCAATGATACGTCGTGGAATGTTTTTATCTATATCAAAAATGAGTTCCGTACTGCTTCCTGCAAATTGAGAACACAGTGACCCGGATACTTCGTTGAGTACGTTATTGATGTTGAACTCTTCATTGATGATCTCAACTTTTTTTGATTTTAATCGGAGAAAATCGATCAGGTCATTGGTAACATCCAAAAGTCTATTTTCAACATTAGCCAGGATCTCATCTTTATTTTTAAATGGTTTAGCTGTTTTTGCCAAAGAGCTTTGGCTTCTTTCAAGCGCTTGTTTCGCAACATTATGAATATTTTCACTCATATTGGTAAGTAGAAGAGTCTGGTTTTTTTCCATCTCTAATTGTTTGTCAAACAAGGTTTTATGCAAATGCTGTGTCTTACGCGCCTGATGGGAGGAAACAAAAAGAATGATGACACCTACGATCGCCAAAGCGAAAAGTGCAACCCATATCCAAAAAGCGTCTGCCTTTGCCATTTCGCCAGCCTGCGCAAAATTTACCATACCAAAGCCTATGAAGATCGTAGCAGTTTTCTTTAAATCCATAATAACATTACCTTATTTTTATAAACTAATATTCTTCATAATGACATTTCCCTTCTATAATTCTAGCAAAGGATTTTATTTTTTTACTTACTTCTATCACTTTTGTTAGATAAATTTTTATTATATTATTCTACTTATTGAAACAGGGAATATCCATAAAGAAAACCAAACTATACGCTTGATGATGAGGAAAAACAGTATAAATTTGGTTACAATGACACTATGAAATTAGCAAGTATAGATGTAGGTCTCAAACGTATAGGTGTGGCAATTTGTCTTGATGAGAGTATTGTAATACCCCAAAATGCTATCCTGAGAAAAAACCGTAATCAGGCAGCAAGAGATGTCAACACATTTTTGAAAGAATGGGAAATAGAAAAACTCATAGTAGGACTGCCCAAAGATGCCAAAAGTGCAGAAGAGATGGAAAGACGTATCAAACACTTTGTCTCTTTACTTGAACTTGACATTCCTGTAGCCTATCAAGATGAACAGAGTTCAAGTATAGAAGCCAAAGAACTCACCATGGGGGTATTTAAACATAAAAAAGACGGAAAAATAGACTCCATCGCGGCAAAGATCATCCTGGAAAGATGGCTAAAATATTAAAGTTTTTGTTTTAATACCTGTATTCTTTTATAGGCTTTAGTGATGGTCTCTTCTTTAACTTCTCCATTTTTTACCAAAGTCCTAATCGTATCTACAAGTGTTTTTGTACTTTGTACTTTTCTAGGATCAAGCTGATTTCCTATCAGCAAAATATCATCTCCCGCATTAATAGCCAGTTTCAAGGTATTTTTCAATCCATACTTTTTAGATATGGCACCCATTTGAAGATCATCGGTGATCACAACCCCATGATAACCCAACTTCCAACGTAACAGTTTAGTAATGGTCTTATAAGATAAACTGGCAGGATACTTTGCATCAAGTTTTTTATTAAATACATGTGCTACCATGACGGTATCTGCCTTGTCTTTGAGTAGTCTGTAGGGTTCAAGTTCAACTTCTTTCCATAGGTTGGTCACATCAACAAAACCTTTATGTGTATCCCCTACTGAAGAACCATGTCCGGGAAAATGTTTGATGGAAGTAAGCACACCGTTATGGTGCATCGCATCTATAAATGTAGAAGCATATTTTGCTACGATCTTAGGATCTTTACCAAAAGAACGTCCTAGACCATGTATTACATGGTTTTTCATATTGATATCCAGATCGACCACGGGAGCCAAATCATAATTGATCCCTACAGATTTAAGTTCTTTACTCATTTTGGTATATGTCGCTTTGATCTTACTTTGATCCATTTTAATCACATCAGACGCTTTAGGAAATTTACCGTAAAAACCGTATTTACTCTTAAGACGTTGTACCCGTCCACCTTCCTGATCTACCGCAATGAGAAGTTTCCCATCTTTACTACAGGACTGCAACTGTTTTGTAAGGTTTTTAAGTTGCTTTACATTAGCTATATTCTTAGGTTTACTCTTATTGACAGGGTTATAATCAAACAAGATCACCGCACCCAAATTATAGGTTTTAATATCTCTACATATCTGGCTATTTTTTGATGAAGAAGTACCATGAAATCCAACCATTAACATCTGTCCTATTTTATGTTCCAAGCTTACACCAGCAGACAACACAGAAGATAACACCCCTAACACAACAACATATTTTTTAAACATACTCATCCTAATTTCTAATTTCTAATTTCTAATTTCTAATTTATTATACACTCTATTAGTATTCAGTTAACCTTATAGTATTATACTAGCCCTACAAGAGCATCTAGGGACACCTAAAATTTCCCTCCCTTAAACAACTATTTTAGGTCTCCTTTTAAATATTTCTCTCCTTTTAGTCCCAAAGGTGCTCTTTGCAAAACTCTTCCTACATAATTTATCTAAACTACACGATTTTCACACCTATGTTAGTGTATACTTTAGTATTAAACATTAAACTATATACAAGGTTCATTTATGAAAAACTTACTTACAAAAGCACTACTACTTTTTTCACTTTTAACATACACGCAAGCAGCAGAGGATAAAAGTGCTTTAGTAGCAATGAAAATGACTGACGTTACAGGAAAAACCTATAATGTACAGGGGACAGAACAGGGACTCAAGATCAAAGGCCTTGAAGGAAAAGTTGTCTTTTTAGAATTTTTTGGACATAAATGCCCTCCATGTTTAGCCTCTATCCCTCACTTGATCAAACTGCAAAAGAAGCATAAAGACAAATTAGCCATTGTTTCTATTGAAGTACAGGGGTACAACCATGAACAAACCAAAAAATTTGCCAAAGAAAAAGGGATGAACTATATTGTAGTATCTGAAGAAAAAGCTACAGAGTTAGTCTCTTATATTCAACAAAGAGCCCAATGGAAAGGGAGCATTCCTTTCTTGGTAGCACTGGATCCTCAAGGAGATGTACAGTTTGTTCAGGCAGGTATGCTTCCTGAAGAATCACTCGAAGATTTGATCTCACAACTTTCAAAGGGCAAAAAATAACCCTTCACACCAAAGGACAATTATGAAAAATATTATCATTCTCGCACTACTGAGTGTCACGATCACATTTGCAGAGTCAACCAAAGAAAATACCGTAGAAGAGACGTATTCTCAGTATCTTACAGAGGCTATTGACAGTGTAGAAAAAGCCAGAAAAGAGGCTTTAGATGCTCTGGATAACATGGTAAAGAAAGTGGATCTAGCAAGAGAATCCGATCAAAAGACAGAAAATTCCATCTCCACACAAATTGTTGAAACACATGCCATTGCTCAAATGGCAAAAAGCACCGCCAAAGTTCAAATAGCCAAAACCAAAGCAATCGCTGCCATATCACAGGCTGTAGACAATATAGATAATGCAAGTCTAGAAGACCGTAGAAAGGTAGAAGATGCTTCACTCGCTATGATCATTAAGTCCATTGCCTCTGTAGAAATAGCCAAAGCAAATGCCTCCAAAAGTATTGTCGAGGCAACAAAAAGAGTTGAACTGAGTAAAGTAGGACCCACAAAAACTATTGAACATCCAGAAGAGACACTGAGTATCGCTAAAAATATAGCTGCCGTTCAAATTGCACAATCTGTTTCTGATGTGGAAGTAGCCAAATCAAATTCTATTATTGAGATAGCACGCTCGTCTATGAAAAATATAAAATCACCTCTCTCTAAAGAAGAGGAAGAAAAACTCGAAAGTATTAAAGCTGAAGCGACAGCAAAGATCTCTTCTTATTTAACCAGATTAGAAGTTCTCAAAGCAGAACTCACTGCAAAAATTGCAGAAGAAATAGTCAAAGTTGAAATTGCAGAAAATAAAATGATGATTTCTTCTGACAAATAATACAATCACTCCTATTGTAGTCTCACGATGCCATTGTGTATCGTAACTACACCTTCAAGCTCTGCTTCATATACCCTTCTCGTTTGTATAATAAATTCAACTCGTGGATGTTTTATTTCATTAATATCAACATCTAATAGAATTACAAAACCATCACTATATCCTATGTAAGAGTACATAGATTCTTTATTGGAGGAAACAATCATTATTAACCCCTTTTCAAGTACAATATCTCTACTTTTAAAAACAAGGATCCAAATGAAGCAAATAATAAAATATCTTACTGTGCCAACAGCACTAATATTACTATCTGGCTGTGCAAGTAGCTTATCTACCCCTGTACCAGGAGGAAAAGTCGTACATGCTCAAAATGATGACGCATCGTATATCATCTTCTCAAGACCTGAGTTCGTTGGGGCAGCACTTAGTAATACAATCGTTGAGTTTGATCCAAACACTTACACAACCAAATATATTGGGACACTGGGACCTCAAACAAGACTAGCCTATAAAACAACGGCAGGCACACACTATTTCTACATGGATGGTGGAGAAAACGATGATATGATAAAAATCAATACTGGTAAATCAAAAGAGTATTATGTGCATACAGCTGTAGGTATGGGAGTGGTGGCAGGAAGATTTTATTTTGAACCACTTCGTTACCCGAGCCTAGCATTGGCTGAG
>JAUVCL010000043.1 GCA_030595845.1 Campylobacterota bacterium | reverse complement strand
GCTTCGATCATATTCCAATGTTCATCTACGAGTTTAATGGTATGCTCTTTTGCAACAGCTAACCAATGTAAAAATCTCTTTTCTATTTGTTGGCTTAAAAAATAATTATCCAGCACTGCGATAGAATCAATGTTAATAAACCCAAGTTCTTTGTCCATACCCAAATTTGTGATAGCCGCATAAACTTGAAGTGAGGCTTGAGAGAGATCATTTACGGCTCCACTGTCCATATGTTCGCTTCCCATTATCTTGATCTTTGCTGCACGCCCAGCAAGTAAGACACAGACATCATTAAAGAGTTCTTCTTTCGTTACATTTGATAATTCATCATCCGTGTTATAGGAGACAAAACCAAGCATTTTACTTCTTGGTGCAATAGTAACCTGCTCTATCTTTATATGTGGTAGAAGTAGAGAAGAGAGTACTGCATGTGATGCTTCATGGTACGCTGTCATTTCAAGCTCTTTTTCAAGATCTTTTATCATCTGTTTTTCTATTTTATGTCCATATTTGATGATATTGATCTGCTCTATGAGTATCTCTTCTGTGATCAACTCTTTATTCTGCTCAACCACGGATAAAACTGCCATACGCCCTAACCTTTCAAGCTCTAAAGCACTCATACCGGTGATATACCGAACGATTCGTTCTATATCTATCTTTGTGTCATGGGGTTTTTTCAGTATCTTTTCTATAAAAAATCTTCTGGCATCTTTGTCTAACTTCGCTACCTCAAGTAAAAAATCAAATGTTCCAGGAGCGGTTAAAACAGGGTCTATGGCTTCCAGACTCCCTGCTGTTGCCACAGTAAAGACCATACTCTCTATCCCTTCGAGTACTTTGGCAATATCTGAAAATGAAACATTGGTAATGGCACCTTGCATAATGCCTTTTATATCAAGGTCTTCCAGTATCACAAGACAAGGTGCATGTTTTGAAGCGGTTGCATACACTTCTTTAATATGTTCCATATCAAAAAGTTGAGATCCGGATATCTCATAATAAGGGAGCTTTGCCTCTTTTGCAAATGCTTTTGCAAGCATACTCTTCCCCACACTTGCAGGACCATAGATAAGAAGTCCTTTAGGAGGTGGTGTGTCAAAACGTTCAAGTGTCTCTGGATTTTTAATGATATTAATAATAGATCTGAGTCGTTCTTTGATATGCTTATGTCCAACAACATCATTAAAACCTATTTTAGACGTGTAAATTTGAGGAGTATCTTTAGCTTTTTTTCTTGCCATCGTTTATCCTTTTTAATGATACCTATGGTCTTATTTTAACATAAGGGCACCTCATATAACAACAAGTAGGTATAATAGGTTTGTAGATTATTCCAAGTTGAAAGGTACAGTATGATTCATGAACTTTCTAACCCCGTTGCGAAAACATTGTTAAACCATTTAAGAGAAACCAAAACAGATGCATTACGTTTTCGTCATATCGTACAAGAATTAACACGACTCCTAGCGTATGAAGCATTCAAAACAGAAATACTTGAACAGCAAACGATCACAACTTGGCAGGGTGAACAGGCATTTGAATTCATCAAAGAAAATGATCTTCTTTTTGTTACCATCTTACGTGCAGGACTTCCCATGATAGAATCAGCCACCGCACTTTTCCCGAAAGCATCTTCAGGATTTTTAGCTATGAAACGTGATGAGAATACCCATCAGAGTGTACTTTATTATGATCGTATACCTGAATGTAAAGGTAAAACCGTCATACTCTTAGACCCCATGGTGGCAACTGCCGGGTCATTGTGTGATGCCATTATGGTCATAAAATCCAAGTCACCCAAAAAAATTATTTCGCTCAATCTTATAGGCTCTCCCGAAGGCATCTCCATTTTAGAACAAAAACACCCGGATATTGATATTTACATTACACAAATAGATGAAAAGCTCAATGAAAATATGTTTATCATACCTGGTCTGGGAGATGCGGGTGACCGCTCTTACAATACAGAGGAATAAGGGTACAACCGATTACCTTTTTGAGCACTATGGGAACGGAAAACTCAAATAACACTTTGAAGTATGAAGATAGGTGTGAAGGGTTACATTCACACTTAGTTGCGTCTATCTTTTTTAGTACGAAGTATAAGATCACTCATTCGTAGTTCATTGATATCCGTCTTACCCATCACAGCAAGTAAAGAACGTACACCGTGAAGAAGTTGATGATGATAAAATGCAATGTGTTTTGATTTTTCAATCACAAGGTACTTACTCCGTTTTGATTCGTTCATGGTAGCCAGACCTACAGGACAGTCTCTGCCATTTGCGCCACTACACTCCCTGGCACGTATACATCCTGCAGAGATCATAAAGCCTCTGGCAATATTGATAAAATCTGCCCCATGACAAAGCAATTCGACAACATCATCAGGTGTGAGTACTTTTTCACTGGCGATAATTCTTATGTGCTCTTTTAGTCCAAATTCTTTTAATACTTTATTGACTATAAGAAGTGCTTCACGTATAGGCAACCCTATCTTAGACATCATCTCCAACGGGGCTGTTGCTGAGCCGCCATCCCCTCCATCTATCGTAATAAAATCAGGAAGACTTTGCCCATTTAATACTCTTTCATGTAATGCTTTGGCATACTCTTCAAAACTTGCCTTTGTAGAAATTACAATTTTAAAGCCTACAGGTTTATCTGACAATTTCTGTAAATTCCCCAGAAAATTGAAAAAAGTCTCCATATCTGTTGCATAGGGAAAACGATTTGGACTTATAAGGTCTTTATGTGCTGGTATACCTCTGTAGTATGCGATATCATCACTTACTTTAGTTGCAAGAAGTTTACCTCCTGTTTGTTTGGCCCCCTGTGCAAGTTTCACTTCTGTCATACTACAAAAACGCATTACTTTTTGGTAGCGCTCCTCATCAAAATTTCCTTTTTCATCTCTTACACCATAAAGACCAGAGCCCATCTGAAAAATAATATCCGGGATACCATCAGGTACACTTTCAGGGAACAGATCCAATGGAGTAGTCCAATCAATACGAAAATAGACCAGTCTGGCTCTATCAAAAATAAATGAACCGCTATCTTTTTGTCGTACGACCATACTTCTATAAAGACGTTGAGAAACTTCTCTGTTTGTAAAAAGTCCCATTATTCTATAAACAGACTTAGCAAACAAAGTTCCTTCTTTCATTTCAAGATAAGCACTCTCACAATCTTTCAAATTCAAGGTAGCAAGAAAGTTTGAAGTTAAACCACCTTCCCCAGTATTGATAGGAAAATGTCCATTATATGAACCTCTTGCAAAGGCACGTGTTCCTTCAGGAGAAATGGCGCCATCACTCATAGCAGATCTACCTATAATACTTTTACTTACATAGGGGACCTTTCTATTTTCTCCAAAGAGAACAGAAAACTCACCTTGTACTTCATGTATTTCTTTGACAAAATTAGCATGTCTAAAAAGTGTTTTTTGGTTACCATATGGAGTAGCAGGGGAAAAAGACAAATAGGCATTTTTGCCATCTGAAACTTTATTGATCCATTCAAGTTTTTCAAAAGAGTCATAATAGGTTTCATCACCAAAATACTGACGCATAGGATTTCGTAAAAGATAAAAAAGATAACGCATACGTCCGACAAGAGGATAGTTAATAAGCAGTTGGTTCTTTCTTTGAATAAAGCGGTCATATATATAAATAGCTATCAGGACTATCAACAGTATGATAGCTAACAACTTGAATAACACAAACCAGTCGGCATTAAGAAGTGGGAACTGCCATGTAAATTCTTTATTGTTCATGCTTACCATCCTTGGACAGTACTCTGTCTAGACTGTATTTACCCGCACCGTGTGTAGCAAAGATCATGAGAAATATCAAATAATATAATGGTATTTCAAACCCTCCATTACTTGCTGAAAAGCCATTGGGAAGATGTACAAACATAATAGCACCTATCATAACAAAACCAAGCAGTATCGAGATATAACGAGTAAATAGACCCAATATCAGAAGGATGATGCCTACAGATTCCAATCCGGAAACCAAATAGGCAAATAATGTAGGAAAAGGTATAGATATACTTTCAAACCAACTTACCGTCCCGTCAAGATCATTGATCTTAAGAAGTGCAGGAAGTGAAAAACCATAAGCCAAAACGATCCGAGATACCAAAAGAATGAGATTCTTCGGATACGCGAACAACACATATAACTCCCCTAAAAAATCTTTCATAAAACTTCCTCCTGTTACACAAATATTACATAAAATCATTATACACTATAATTTGTGTAGCAAACATGTATCAGATAAAAATAAAGGAAACATATGACAAACAATCTACTTCAATACCACGAGGCATTAAATGCCAAATCTTAAAAAGACACTCTATCTATTCTTTTTTTCTTCGCTTTTGCTCTTTGCTCAACCCAAGATCACCCTTCAGGTTTTAGGTTCAGGTGGTCCCGAAAGTGGAGATAAACGTGCCTCTTCCGCATACATTATATGGATAGACGGTAAAAGCAAGATACTCGTAGACTTTGGTGGAGGTGCCTCATTACGTTTTGAGGAAGCGGGAGCCCGTATTAAAGATCTAGATGTCATTCTACTCACACATCTACATGTTGATCATACAGCTGATCTGCCTGCCCTGCTTAAATCCTCTTTTTTTACGAGAGCATCAGGAAAACTGCATATCTATGGACCTGATGATAACAAATTTATGCCAAGTACAGAAGAGTTTCTAGAAAGACTCTTTGATGATGACGATGGTGCATGGCAGTACCTGGGTGATCACTTAAACGGTGATGCAAGTCTACAGCTCAAAGCACATGACATCTCTATGCGTAAAAAAGAGAAAGTCATCTATAAACAGGGTAACATCAGCATCTCAGCAGTCTCTGTTCATCACGGCCCCATACCTGCTATAGCCTACAGAGTCAATGTTGGTAAAAAGTCTGTTACATTCTCTGGAGATATGAACGGTGACTACCACACCCTTGAAAAACTGGGTTATAAAACAGATATTTTGGTCATGCACAATGCTGTACCTAAAAATGCAAAAGGTGTAGCAGCACAACTGCATATGACACCACTTATCATCGGAGAAATAGCAAAAAAAGCAGAAGCAAAGTCTGTCGTACTCTCTCATAGGATGTTAAGAACACTAGGGAAAGAGAAAGAGACAAGCCGTGAGATACGTAAGAATTATAAGGGAAAGATAGCGTATGCGAATGATAAAGACAAATATAAAGTCAACTAGGGAGATTTCGAGTCCTTCTCTTGATACCATTAATCCTTTTATTTGAGGGCTTTATAAGCACTTCAAAAAAATAGTCTTCCAAATACTAAATTTTTCACGACAGGGATCAAGGCAATGATATAAGTACATTTTTTATCACACTAAACATTATAAAACCTCCTATATAGAACATTTTATAAGGTTTTCTATGAGATGTTATAGATTTATGGGCTACAGACATCGCTACAGCGATTAACCTTATAAAATTTGTTAGATTATAAGGTTTTGAATAAACCAATCAGAATATAAGCCATAAACTAGGGAATACTCTTTAAGAGAGAAGATTATTAAAAATTCATCGTCATATATAATTTGGGACCATGGTAAGTATAGTCTGCTTCACCATGCCAGTCTGATGTATCTACTGAAATATCTACATTCAAATAATGGTAACCTATACCAAACCCGACATTCTCAAATGCTTGGTATTGAACATCAGCACCCATACTAAGTAAGCCACCACTATAATCTCCGATACTTGCAGAAAACCAATCTACTCTACCTGTAACGATCAATTTAGATGAAAAAGCATAGGCTCCATACCCGCCGATGTTTGGCAATGGTGCAAGGAAATCGTCTCCTTGGGTTGAATATCCTATGTCATTGCCATCAACTGATGCATTACCGGCAATTTGTGCATCTAAATCCATTAAATGCAGTCCTAGACCTGCGCCTAATTCCCATTGTTCTGTTTGTTTAAAAGAATAGCCCACAAATAGCTTGGCAATATTAACCTTTAAACTGGCGGTTACATTTGCTCCTGCCGCATAATCTGTATCTTCCCAACTTATATCTTTAGTTAAAGTAGCAGATGCTTCTCTGTCAATATCTATGTAGTCAAGAGATACATGATATTTTTCAGAAAAATGCCATTTGAAACTAGCATCTAAAACATTATCTCTGTCTCCAAAACCCAAATCATTTTCGAAGTCAATGTCATCAACGATGTCGTTGGGAAGTGAACCCTTTGCTCCCAAGTTTGATGCTGTATCGGCATAGAGAAAACCTACTTGTCCAGTAAACTCATCGGTTAATAATGGGTGTATTCCAGCTCTACTTTCAGCAAAAGCAGTAGAACTAAGAAAAGCTCCACTTAAGAGACTGGTTAAAATGACTTTATTTGATTTTTTCATGGTTATTCCTTCTTTTTTAAATATATAGCTTTACAAGGTTTCTAAAACTGATAATTATACTCTATACGATGTGTACCATCTTCAAAGCTAACATATTCGGACCAATTAGCAAAATAACGGACATTTGAACGTGTAGAAAGCTTGTAGGAGAGAGCGATCTCATGTGTTAACACAGAGGAATGTCCTTCAAAACCATGATCCATAAAGAGGTCAGACCCTACTAGGCCCACAGACCAAAAAGGATTGTAGTTGATCCAAATGTTGTCAGTGACTGTATACTTGCCATACAGTCCTACTACGGCAAGTGCCCCAGGTATCGAAAGTCCACTTTGGGTACTTCCATCATCTTGAAGGACATTGTTCCCATAAGAGAACCCTACACCCAAAAGTGGGTAAAAGTTGAAATTATGCCATTTGGGGAATCCTTGTAAAAAACTGTAGCTTGCAACACCTGACTCAGAATGAAAATTATAAGTGATGTCTATCTGTGTACCTCGTCCGTCTGCTTTGTCTAGAGAAAAATTACGGTAACGCAATGAATCTATAGAGTTACTTCTTTCATAAGGACCATCCCATCCTATGGTTTCACCACCAAATCCTTTTATTTCAATAACATTCATAACATTTTTGTTGTCATCCCCACTGTCGTACTGTATGCCCATTTTGATGTTCATACCTTTATTGGTAACCCCAATGGCTCCACGTGTATAAACAGCCAATGGGTCGGACATATCTTCTAATGATTCAGTGCTATTAGTCTCTGCTGAGACATTTGTGCTAAAAACTAAAGTGATGAGTAGTGTTAAACTTATTCTTGTCATTTATGTACTTCTCTCTACTTTATTTCGCTAAGCTTATGACCCAACGGGTCAAAAAGGTCATCAACAGTTAACTCACGATTTGACAGTCCTTGTTCATGAGAATAACGGAATAGCGTTTCTAAGGCTTTATGATTGTCTTCAAGACCATAAGAGTCAAAGTTCTTGCCCATCAAGGCACGGGTCTCTGTCAACTCTTGTGCATACCATGGAAGCATGTCGTTAAGCCAACCCTGTTTTGTCATATAATTGTATGCAAGTTGTTTAGACTCCGAATAGGCATCAAATACTGCTCTTGCAAGCCATGGGTGTTTTTTCAGAAGACTTGTTCTTATAGCCACTGCATGCATAATTGGAAAGATACCTGTTTTTTTATAGTAAGCATGTTCTGCTTTACGGTAATCAGGAAAAAGTCTTGTGACTTTAGGGTTTCCTTCTATGTAGGCTTTGGGTTCGGCTGCATGAAAGAGAGCCTCGGCTTCACCCGATACAAGCAGATCAGACTCATCTTTCCCTTTGCTTCCACTTGTTATTGTGATTCCTTTAGGGATGATCTTCTCATTTTTAGAGATCTTCCCTGCAAGGTCAGCAGAGGAGTCTTTAACTGAAGTGATCCACTTTACATCTTGAGGAGTTATTCCGTATTCATCCTGTAAAATCCCGCGTATCCATGTGAGAGAAGTAGAAGAATACCCTGGAGTTGCGATGGTTTTTCCTATGAGGTCTTTAGGTACTTTTATGCCAGAATCTGTAGAGATAAATATACTTTTATGGCGGAAAAGGCGTAAAGGGAAGATAGGCAAAAGGGTATAGTCACGAAAGTTGTCATTGGCATAAGCGAGCATAAACGGATGCAGGCCTATCTCTGTGACATCATAAGTCTGAGGACCAGAAAAGGCATCAGTATTCATATCACCGATGCCCACTTTTTGAAATGTTGCATCACAGCCTTTTATTTTAACACGACCGTCAAAGAGTTCTTCGAGACGTTTAAAGTCGTATCCGGCTACTTTAATGGGGAGTAGAGGTTTTGTTATTGAAAGTTCTTTTTGAGAGGCAAGTGTGAAAGTACTTAGAGTCATTGATAGTAACAGTATAGGGGCTAAAAATTTATATTTTGTCATGGTTTATCCTAGGGTTAAATTAGCTAAATTGTAAAAAACAACTTAGATAATTTAACCTCTCCACCACTAGGGTGGAGAGTCTGAATTTTAAGAAAGTAGGTTTATTTGCCTGTTTCCATTGTTCTTTTCACTGTCTGTTGGAACGTTATACTCTCTGGACGTAGATTTTCAATTCCTTCAAAAGGAACACCTCTCGTAAGCTGTTTAAATGGATATTTTTTATTCATATTTTCATGACGATGTTTCACCATGTCAAAAGGTCCCCATGCCCATAAGAATTGAGCCATCATAGGACGCATCTCTCTTGGATCTTGATAAAGGTCAAAAAATGCATTTTTAACTAAACCTGGACGGTCACCTAACCAAGCTCTTTTATACTGCCCTTTTATAGTAGCTGCAAGAACAGGCCCAGTATATACATGATAATAATCTCTTCTTGAGTTTCCATCACCTTCTAAAAATACTGCCGTTTGATCAATACCATCAATAATACGATCTCTTGGGATATACTCTGTAGCATTTCCTAGTTTAGCAAAAGTAGTAAAAAGGTCATGAACAGTAATCATATCGCCAACCGTTGTACCTTTTTCTATCATACCATCCCACTGAGCGAAGGCTGAAACACGGATTCCACCCTCTTTATAAGAGCCTTTACCACCGTTAAATACATTTTGGTACATTGCACCAACAAGTTCTTCCATTGGTCCGTTATCTGCCATTGCAACTACAAGAGTATTATCAGCGATTCCTTCTTTTTTAAGTAGATCCATGATCTCACCAATCTCTTTGTCCATTCTCTCCATACTTTCAGCAAACATTGAACTGTTGCTTGTAGTACGCTTTCTTCCTTGTGCCATTAGGTCATATACATTTGGCCAGTATGCAAGATAAAATGGTTTTTTATCATGTGCTTTACGCGTAATGTATTCTAATGTTTTTTCATGTTGCATTGCATTTAGTTTACGGTAGTTTTCTAAACTAGGAGGCATAGTTTCTTTAGCCTTACCACCTTTTTTACCTTCGATATTCATGATGTAACCATGTGGTTTCCATGTATTATCTACGATATAGTTTTTCTCACCATACTCTGCTGTATAACCCATAGTTGCATTAGCAGTTTCACCTTCTCTGTGCCACATTGCAGGAGGAAATTGGTTATACATAGAAAAAGTTGCTTCATCAAAACCTTGATTATGCAAGTAAGCCTCTTCGATGTCTCCCATATGACCTTTACCAATAAACGCTGTATTGTATCCAGCTTCAGAAAGAACCTCAGCGATGGTTACCTCTTCTCCTGGAAGACCACCACCTTCAGGGGGGAATGAAACAGTGTGCATACCAGCTCTTACCGCTAAACGACCTGTTAAAGCTCCTACACGAGTTGGCGTACAAGAAGGTTCTGAGTACATACGAGTAAAGGTGATACCTTCTTCACCCATTCTATTTAAGTTTGGAGTATCAAACCCACGAATTTTATTAAAAGCTTCTATCCCCACTTCACCAAAACTAGTATCATCCCACATAATGTGAATAATATTTGGACGTTTACCTGTTTTTTTATAAAGCGCATCTAGCTTTTTGTTTATGCCAACATCTTGTTTAGCCCATTGTTCTCCGTACTGTTCTTGAATAATCGATTGTTCTGCATCGTGTATGATATCTTTCGCATTAACTGCACCTACTGTAAGTGCAGTTAATGCAGAAATAGATAATATCTTTTGTATCAATGTTTGTGTCATTTCCTTTCCTTTTTATTGTTTTTTTAAATTCTTAACATTCAGAATACTTTCATTATATAAAATATTAAATAAGATATTAGCCTCTTTAGGTATCTATTTTCGGCAAATGTATGTTACTTTGGAATAAAGTTATTTCTATATTGGTATAATCATTTTATGACTATTAAAAACAACACACCACAAGAACCTTTTGTATGGATAGACTTTGAAAGCAATGACTTTGATCATTTTTCAGAAATTGTTCACTCATGGGATACAGACTTTTTACAACTTGATAAAGGGCCCTTTCATTCCCACTTACAACAAATTATTCTTCCTGAGATACAAATAGGACACGCAAAGTTTAACTGTCACCTAGACCAGAAAGGCATCTCTCCTAAAGATATGTGGACTTTCGTCATTATGGCTGAAGATGCTTCAATGTTTAAATTTAACCACACCACAACACTTAGTACATCGACACTTGTCATCTACTCCCCGGGGTATGAGATAAATGCAGTAAGTTATGATGGTTTTCATATCTATACTTTTTCTATCCATCAGTCGCATTTTCAAGAACTTACGAGTACATTGGGTTTAGATATGATAGAAGAAAAACTCTCCAAGATAGACAGAATTGAATTGATGCAAGATCAAGCAAATCACTTAAGAACACAACTACAAGACATACTTGTTGATGCAGAATCTTTAGAACATAAAGTTGTCTCTACAGAGGGGAAGGAACTCTTGCTTAATTTCTTACCTATTAAATTTTTGAAAGAGATAGGGACTCAAATAGGGTGTGCAAAAGAGAAAGTCATTCAGGAAAGAGATATGTTTTTTATGGAAGCCAGAGCTTATATACATACACACTTATCTGAATCTCTTAATATAGGAGAAATAGCAAAAAAATTTAAGCTCTCAGAGAGGAGTCTTCGAAACTATTTTAAAAAAGAGTTAAATACTTCACCCAAACAGTACATCACAACACTACGTCTGAGAAAGATCAGAGGTGAACTTGAAGTCTTGTATATGGAAAAAGGTTTAGTAAAGGAAACCGCTAAAAAATTTGGATTTCATCACATGGGACAGTTCTCTAAAGCCTATAAAGAGTTTTTTGGAGAGTTGCCTTCGGAGACACTTCGAGAAGTTTAATCTTTATTCTATTTAGGAAACATAAACTGGATCTGCGTTCTTACTTGCCACTCTGCACCTAGATTATCTGGTGTTTCTACATTGTTATATAGACTGAGTTGTGCATTGATAGGTTGGTCTCCTATTTTAAATATTTTACCGAAACCTCCACCTAATGGTACTGTCCATCTGTTGTTACTGTCTGCTTCCCAGTTTGCTGTAATGATAGGTGCTGTTACAAGATACCAACCATGATCCAAGTTGTAGTTAATAAATGGTTGCAGGGTTAAAAGATTGATGTCTGCATCGCCACCCACAGACCAAATGTTACTTACAAGTCCACCAATAACCCAATGACCAGGCATGGTCAATGCAACAGCAGAGATACCTGCACCCCAGGTATCTTGTCCCAGTACATCATTGCTTGCAGTGGGAAGCAAGATCGCAGGTCCTACACCCCATGTGATATCCCCAGAATCCTTAGGAGAGACAAAGGCAGTAAAAACTGTATCTCCTATGCCATCTACTCTACCTTTGTCTGGACCAGTGAGTACAGAGGGGTTAGACACAACGGGTATGATGGTACGTGTAATGATATTATAGTCACCCATTTCAAAAGGCCATACCGGCTGAACATTCAATATATTTTGTGTTTGATCATTGGGTCCGATGTTTAAGTTTGTATTGTTCTGAAAAGGAAGAGAGATCATAGAAGCGATAGGGTTTTGTGCCGCTTTTGCCAACTTTTCAGCCTCTGCATCACTCATTTCATTTGAAAAAGAAATTATGGGCAACAGCGCCAGTGCTGTTAAGAGAAATGATTTTAATTTATACATGGAAAGCCTTTTTTGATATTTGTTTATAATAGCACATCTTTGTATGTAGCATAGTGTATTATAGTATCTATTTTCGGCAAATATCTGTTTATGTAAAACGTTATAAAATATATAATTTTATAAGGTTTTCATTTTCCTACTAACCTCGAGTGAAGCTATGGATAAACTTTAAAGACTATTCTATTGCAGTAATCTTTAGGATAGTTCAAATTTTCCTGAACACCACAACAATTTTTTCTATAAAACAGCATATCTAACAATCCAAAGTATACTTGCAGTGATAGTAACAAAGACAATATGTTCAGTGAACCATACAGCAGCAAAACTACTGATTAATGCTATAGATCCTATAAGCGCTATGCCTCCAAAGGTCACAGCTAATGCTCTGTACCATTCCATCTGTTCAAACAGCAATATGGCCTTTTCTTTCATAACAAATAATATGCCCATAAAAATAATAAGTCCAAAGACTGTCTCTAACCATTCTACCTTTTCACATTTACATAAATACATAACTTCTCCCAATCCTAATTAAATAGTTTATCGCACTATTTGTCACAATAACATAGGTTGACAAATAATAATTATAATATAATCTCATATTATTGTGAATTATGTATGAAATCTTTGGCTAAAGGAAGTATGGTTAGGTACCGAAATATTAGACTTATTGAAATGTTTAATGAGTATAAATAATTAATTAATATTATGATTTTTAGTAGAAGGTAACTTTTAAAAGTTTTGGACAAGATTAAAGGGAGCATACAAACAAGGAAGAATTATGCAATCTAAAATAAAAAGTTACCAAAAAACCAAAAGTATCAAAAAGGGATAAGAGTCCTTCATAGATTTCATGTTGCTAGTATAGTCTTATTGTATGTAGTAAGTGTGAAATCTACATTAGCATCTGCATGATTTTACAAAAATTGCGTTTATTGTTAGAATTGGCGTAACTTTATAAGGTTATTTTTAAAAAAATTCTATTTTATTTTCCATTAATGTCTCTACAGGGGTCGTAAAATACTTCATAACTACTTTCTCTTTTCTTACTTCAAATTTGACTGTTTGTAAGTAAAGGAGGGACTTACTATTAAGTCAATTAGAGTTACAATAGTTTGATAAACATAAACAAAAGGAATTTAAATGAAAATATCTACAGTCTTAATTACTCTCTCCATGATTACCGCGGGCGTACTTGTCACAACAAATGTTGCAATAGCAGCAGATAATATTGTTGAGAAAGCAGTAGTCATCGTTAACGCACCTGGTCATGTAGAAGGTATAGCAATGGTTGCTGTAATGGCAACGGTTCAAGAAATAGATAAAGAGACACGTGCAATTACTCTTAAAAAAGAAAATGGTGAAACTGTAAGCATAGTTGCACCAGAAACAGTTCGTAACTTTGACCAAATAAAAGTGGGTGACATCGTTCATGCTAAATATCAAACGTCAGTTTCATTTCAAGTAGTAAAAGAGGGGTCAACAGTAGTAGGTAAAGCTGTACAAAAAACTGCAGCACGTGCAAAACTTGGCGACAAACCAGGTGCCATATTAACACGTGCTGTAGCCATGCGTGCAAATGTTACTAAAGTTGACTCGGAAAACAAAACAATCACGATTCAAGGGAAAAACAAAACATTGGTTATGGATGTAAAAAATCCAGCACATTTTAAAGTTGTAAAAGTAGGAGATCAGATTGATGCATTGATCACAGAATCAATTGCTATCAGCGTGACAGGGGCTGAAAAGAAATAATCTTCTTCTATCACTTTGCGGCTGAAATGCCGCAAACCTTACTACCCTACTATTAAAGATAGAAAATATACTCGTAGTAGTTAAAATCCACTTGCAAAACCTTATAAAATATATAATATTATAAGGTTTTCATACTCC
>JAUVCL010000038.1 GCA_030595845.1 Campylobacterota bacterium | reverse complement strand
ACCAGAGGGTGCTAGAGATTATCTTGTACCTTCACGTGTTCATGGTGGTGAATTTTATGCACTTCCACAGTCTCCACAGCTTTTCAAACAACTTCTTATGGTAGGTGGTTTTGACCGTTATTTCCAGATAGCAAAATGTTTCAGAGATGAAGACTTAAGAGCGGACAGACAACCGGAATTCACACAAATAGATGTTGAAATGTCTTTTTGTGATCAGGAAGATGTTATTACTGTAGCGGAAAAACTCATCAACGATATATTTACCAAATGTGGTTTTGACATCCCTGCTACCTTTAAACGTATGACACACGCTGACGCGATGGAAAACTACGGTTCAGACAAGCCGGATATGCGTTATGATCTAAAAATGGTTGATGTCATAGATATCTTTGAGAGATGTGATAATGAAATATTCTCAAGCATTGCAAAGACACCTAAGAAAAACCGTATCAAAGCACTCAAAGTACCAAAAGGTGACGAGATCTTTTCAAAACGTCAAATGAAAGGTTTTGAAGAATATGTACGTAAGTTTGGTGCATCAGGACTTGGGTACTTCCAAATGAAAGAAGAGGGTCTGAAAGGTCCTCTTGCTAAGTTCTTTACAGAAGATGACATTCAGGCTATCATTGATAGATGTGAGCTTGAAGTAGGAGATGCCGTCTTCTTTGGTGCGGGTGAGAAAAAGCTTGTACTTGATTATATGGGCCGTTTCCGTATCTACCTTGCAGAGATCATGAATATCATCCCTAAAGATGTGTTTGAATTCTTATGGGTTATGGATTTCCCTATGTTTGAGGTAGAAGATGGACGCGTGAAAGCACTTCACCATCCATTTACTCAACCAAAATCACTTGATTATGAAGATATTGAAGAGATAGAGTCTATCGCTTATGACATCGTACTAAACGGTACTGAACTTGGTGGCGGGTCTATCCGTATACATAAAGAAGAGATGCAAGCAGAGATCTTTAAACTTCTTGGTATCGGTGAAGAAGAAGCACAAGACAAATTTGGTTTCCTACTTGATGCACTTAAATGTGGTGCACCGCCACATGGTGGTTTTGCTTTAGGTCTTGACAGACTCATTATGCTTATGACAGGAGCTTCATCTATTAGAGAAGTTATTGCCTTCCCTAAAACGCAAAAAGCACAATGTCTTCTTACTCAGGCTCCTAGCCCGGTTGATCAAGAACAGCTCAAAGACTTAAGTCTTAGAATTAGACAGCAAGCTCCAACAACGTAATTGCCTCTCGTTCCCACGGTCTCCGTGGGAATGCATATTGAAATTTGATAAATAAATTAATTTTTTAGCCTATTGAATTCTTGTATGCATTCCCACGCAGAGCATGGGAACGAGTTTTGGATATAACATAAATTCTAAAAGGAACATAATATGAAAAAACTATTTTTACTCATCGGGGCACCAGGTTCTGGTAAAACTACTGACGCAAGCATCATCGCTGAAAAAAATGACAACATTGTTCACTACTCTACAGGTGACATGCTAAGAAAAGAAGTAGCAAGTGGATCTGAACTGGGTAAAACCATAGAAAGCTTCATTTCTAAAGGTGCATTGGTACCACTTGATATCATCGTAAACACTATTGTGTCTGCTATTAACAATGCGCCAGTAGATAATGTCCTTATAGATGGCTACCCAAGAAGTACAGAACAGATGACTGCTTTTGACTCACTTGTTGAAAAAGAAGATAACATTGAACTTGTATCCGTGATCGAAGTAAGAGTATCTGAACAAGTGGCAAAAGACAGAATTCTTGGTCGTGCAGCAGATGCTAAGCCAGGTGAAGAACGTTCAGATGATTCTATAGAAGTATTTTTTGACAGAATGAAGATCTATACTGATCCATTGGCAGAAATTCAGACATTCTATACAGAGAAGAACTTACTTCAAGTTATCTCTGGCGAAAGAACACTTGAAGAAGTGGTTGAAGATATGGAAACATTTGTAAAAAGTAAAATCTAAAAACCCGACCTACTATTCAGTAGGTCAAAGTATACTCTCAACTTATTCCTCATTCTCCACTATTCTTAACATTTACCTTCATCATTTTTATTGATTAATTTCATAGCCCACTTTTATTAAAAAAACTAATATTACTTATTAAATATGATTAATTCTATAAAACTTATAGATTTACTTGATTATTCAATATTATTTTGATATTATAGTGGTACATTTTACTAAAAGGACAAGAATGAACATAAAAACTACAAGAACAATCGCTAAGCTAATCACGCTTTCTCTCGTTACATCTACAATGATACATGCAACAAATGGAGATAACCTTATCGCTGTTGGTACTAAAGCAAGAGGTATGGGTGGTGCAAGTATTGCTGTATCTCATGGTGCAGAGTCTGGATTAAGTAACCCTGCTCTCATTACATCTGTAGAAGGTACTGAAATTGCATTTGGTGGTACACTCTTTATGCCAGATATTACAACAACGATCACTGCACCACTTGCAGCCCAAATGGGATCAGAATTTACATCTGATGCAGATACTAATATGATTCCAGAAGTGTCTATAGCACATAAGATCGATGATAACTGGTATATCGGTGTAGGTATGTGGGGAACAGCTGGTATGGGTACAGACTATAGTAAAGCAACGAACCCTAATAACCCTTTTTCTGTAAACAACTTTAATATGGTAACAAACCTCCAACTACTTCAATTTGGTGTACCAATTGCATATAAGACTGGTGGTTTAAGTTTAGCTGTAACACCCATAATGCAATATGGTAACTTAGACATAAACTATATTGTACCAGGGATGACACCTATGACTGTTGGTGCTGGATTAGCACAAGATTTTGGTTTTGGTTATAACTTAGGTATTGCCTATGACTTTACAGAAGATGGTGCAGCAGGTCTTACTTTAGGTGCACAATATAAATCTTCCATTGAAATGGACTATGATGGTCAAATTACAACTGCAATGGGAACATTTCTCATGGGTCCCGGTGATCCACTAGCTTCTATTACAGATACACTAGAGCAACCTGCCGAATATGGTATAGGTATTGGGTATGAGATGGGTCAGCACCTTTTTGCCTTTGATTATAAAAGAATTCAATGGTCAGAGACTAAAGGCTATGGTGACTTTGGTTGGGAAGATCAAGATGTTTATGCCTTTGGTTACCAATTTTCTCAAGACAACTGGGCGCTAAGAGCTGGTTATAATCATGCAAGTTCCGCTGTTGTTGAAGGACAAGATCCAAGATTAAACTTCTTTAATCTTCTAGGGTTTCCTGCAACTCAAGAAAGTCACTATACATTTGGTGGAAGTTATACATTCTCAGAACAGTTTTCAATTGATTTAGCATATGTTCATGCCCCAGAAAATACAGAGACATTTAATGTGACTGGTTTATTTGGTGCTGCTCCTGCACAAATATCAACTGATCACAGTGAAAACAGTCTTTCTTTCCAGTTAGCGTATAAATTTTAATCTTACTTCTCCCTCTACTGCAGAGGGAGAAACTGTCACTTTCTCTACTTTTCCAAACTCACCTTATTAATTTTTCCCGTTACAATTTTACTTAAAACTACTATTTCATGAAGCATGTCTATTGAAATGAACATCATTCTATACACCAAACTAAATGTTTTTAGAAATGCCTTTTAGATACAGAGAATAGGTTTTCAAGATAGTAAGAATTATACCAGTAATTGATATATGGGCACATCTAATACCCCTAGTTACTCATAATCAAGATGATGTAGTGTATGTATTCCTCGGTAACAATCCATAGGATGCTAGAGAGATTCTGAAATGAGTTGTCCATCGGAAATACCCTTGGGTAGAGAGTTGCATTATGATATGTAGATTAACATCATAATCTATGCCAGGGTCATAGATCATAATACAATAAAGATCAATCTAAACAGATACTAAATTACTTCTTGTCAGACTTTTTCTCTTTTTTCTTCTTCTTTGCTAGTTTAAGTTCAGATATTCTCTTTTCCTCTTCCTCTTCTTTTCTCTTTAGCCTTTCTTCATATGCCACTTTTGCTTCATCACACTTCTCTTTTTTTGTATAAGGAAAATAAGATTTGATATTGTCTGTCAAGACACACCATGTCATCTTTGTTTCGGGATCCATATGAATACTCTTTCCATAACACTCAGGTGGCATAAGTGCCCTTGCATTGTCCATCAAAACCGGTATAAAAAAGAGTGAAACCAGTGTTGCTGCCATACTTCCAAAGATAAGCGCTACACCAAGTCCTCCAAATATAGGGTCTGTTGCCAAAAGTAAAGAACCCAATATAATGGCAACGGCAGTCAGCATAATAGGTTTTGCCCGTGTAGCCGTAGCAATGGCGATCGCTCTTTTTTTCTCCATACCTTCTTCTAATAAAGACTTTGAAAAATCGATCAGAAGTAACGAACTTCGTGCAGAAATACCCATCAGTGAGATAAACCCAATGAGTGAGGTTGCCGTAAGAAAGAAATGTGTATCTGTCGCATAAAGCTGTATCTTATCGGTTACCCAATGCCCTACTATGACTCCAATGATAGAAAGAAAACTACCTATGAGTACAATGCCGCTTAATGCAAATGATTTATAATACAAGACCATCAAAAGGAACATCAAAACAAGTGCCGCTATGAAGGCCCCTCCAAGATCACGAAAGGTATCCAGTGAGACTTTCATTTCACCATCCCAGCGTACTAACATCTCTGCACCACTCTCTTTATCGACGATATCCAGATCAAACATATAGGTTGTGATACCAGGCACCTTTGTGACCGTATACTCTTCTGAGAACAGATCCATCATCTTTGCTCTTGCTTCAAGTAGAGGATAGACCTGACTTACCATATCACACTCAGCAGTGATCGTTACCATGTTTTTAAGGTTTTTTCTAAAGATCGTAGGACTCGACTCAACTGCTTCGATGGTGACAATTTCACTAATGGGAATCATCATCCCTTTATCGTTCATGAGGTTAAGGGATAAGAGCTTATCAAGAAAGGCTGTTTTTGAAGCAATTTTCACAAGTCGTGTTGCATCATCAAGTCTTAAAAAGATGGGGATCTGATCTTGTTGATTACGTGTGTTTTTATATGCTATAGGCATCCCTTTAAAAGCCAAGAACACTATGTTATTAACCTGTTCAACATTTAATCCACTGCGTATGATCTTCTCTTTATCAGGTACAAGATCATATTTTGTATAGATATCATCTTGCATGATGTCAATATCGACCAGTCCCTCTGTCTCTTTAAGTAGATCTGCAATTTTAAGGGCTGTTTTACGCAAAACAACATCATTTTTACCATAAAGTTCTACCACTATAGTAGCCAAAGTAGGAGGTCCTGCGGGCATCTCTGTAAAGCGTATACTACTGTTCTCTACTAATGCACCACATGCTTTATTGATGATGGAACGCAAACGATGAACCATCACAAATGAAGGTTCATCACGGTGATGTTTATCAGTAAGGTTGATGACTATCTCTGCTTGATTTTTGAGTGATTTTAACCCACTTCCCTTTACCAATCCAGCATAATCCAAAGGTGCACCCTGCCCCAAAAAGACTTCCATATCAGTGATCTCTTTTTCAAGCTTCAAATTATTGACGATACAACTTGTAACAGACTTAGTTTCTTTGATGGATGCATTGGTTTTGGTATCTACATATACCGTAAAGGTATTGGCACTTTTACCAGGCAGCATTCGTGCCAAAATAAGCTTTGTGGGTATCATATATACAGCACCTATCATAGACAGAATAACCATAAGGATAACAAGGAATTTATTTCTTTTACTACTGAGGATCTTGTAAACAATACTTTCCATTACACTTCCTCTTTTGATTCTGGGGCTTGTTTTTCAAACTTGATGAATTTACGTGCCAGGTAAGGTGCAAATACATAAGCAACGAATAAAGAGATCCCCAATGCAACCGGTACATTAAGCGGTATGGGTTTCATAAACTGTCCCATCATACCACCCACAAACGCCATAGGGATCATCGTAAGCATAATGGCAATGGTTGCAATATTTGTAGCAGGTCCAATCTCATCTGTCGCCTGAATGATGATCTCATCAAAATCCTGATCTTTTGAACACTCTAAATGTAGCCGCCTGTGGATATTTTCTATCACAACAATAGCATCATCGACGATCAATCCTAGACTCAGTAAAAAGGCAAACAGTGTGATACGGTTGATGGTCTGATCAGTCATCAAGGCAATAAAAAGTGTGGCTGCAAGTATCATAGGTACTGCGATGGTCACAACCATAGACTCTCTCCATCCTAAAAATGGTATCAAGATAAGTGCAATAATAAAAATAGTAATAAGCAGATGATGCACAAGCTCATTAACCGCTTCATTTGCCCGTATACCATAGTTACGTGTTACAATGAAACCCATGCCCTGTGCCGTTAAAGATGCTTTTTCTTTTTGTAATTCTGCTATGACGCTTTCAGCGATATGTACGGCATTGGTACCTTTTAGTTTTGCTACTGTCATCGTCACTTGATCTCCAGCATCACGGAATAGTATTTCTGAACCCCCCACTTCTTCACTTGCATTCGTATCAAGTCGATACGTCAATGAAGCAGACTTATGGTTTTGTATATCATAGTTATAGTCAACTTTTGCAATATTTTTTAAATAAATAGGAGAGCCCATATATTGTGCAATAATAAGCTCGTTGAGATCATCCACATCATCAATAGCATTTTTAACAGAAAAAACGATCAGTTTACCCGTTGATGTAATATTGTCTATCTCCGGAGCATTGGTTGAAATGGATTTTACAGCATTCGCTACCTGTCCCAATGAAATATGATAAGCAGAGAGTTTATGTAAGTCTATAAGTACATTGAACTGTGGACGCTTGACACCTTTCAATGTTGTTTTTGATACATTATCTAGGGCATTGATATTTTGCTGTATCTCACGTATAGTCCTATAGAAGGTATTGGTATTATTCTCTCTATCTGCAAGTTTATAAAATGCCACTGTTAAAATAGGGATATCTATATCTATATCGAAAGGTTTTACCATAGGCATCATCGTACCTGCAGGAAGCTGATCCATATTTTGCATGACTTTATCATAGAGTTTGAGATTGGAAGCTTCCCTGTCTTCTCCTATATAATACTGTACATTGATCATCCCTACATTGTTCATGGCAGTACCATACACATTTTCTACCCCTTTGATCTCACGTATTCTACGTTCCAAAGGTTTGATCACAACATTCGCTATTTCCTGTGGTGTAGCACCCGGGATAGCAACGATAATAGATCCCCCACTCACTTCAATCTGCGGATCTTCTTCTCTTGGCATGACCTCCAAAGACAAATACCCTAAAAGTAAAAGTGCCACTGCAATAACAGGGGTTAAGGGATTATTTAAAAACCCCTTCGCAAGATGTCCAGCAATATTTTTTATTTTATAAATTTCCATCCGATATTATAACCTATTTTATCTATAAAAATAAGTATAAATAATTATATTAAATTAATACAATCATAACGATTACTATGAGATAATACTAACCTGTTTAATTAAAAATAGTTTTTTGTATTAAACAATTACACAACCCCAAAGGAATTCTCCATGTCAACAATGATTTCAAAACTTTCTGCTACGATCGCACTTTTTCTCTTCGCTGCAGTTTCTCTTCAAGCCGCAGATATCACTGCTTATTATAATGCACCGTATGCTGATGCAAAAACAGTAAAGTCTAAACTAAGTAAAGCTGGTTTCAAAGTACTTACAAGCTATTCTCCTGCAGGTAAAAAAAACTTGAGTGTAATGGTCGTTACAAACAAAGCCCTTACTTCAAATGCAAGTAAATCTCTTCGTGGTTTTGCCGCTATACAAAGAGTAATGGTAGATTCATCTGCAAAAACTGTTCTTGTAACAAACCCTGGTTACTGGCTCCCGGCATTTATGCAAAAAGATTTCAAAAAAGGAAGTGACACAGCTATCACTGCTTCAATTAAAAAAGCACTTGGTACATTAACAGCAACAAAAGATGTATTAAAAAGTTCTAATCTTTCAGGTTATCACTTTATGATGGCAATGCCATACTATCAAGATATGATAGAACTTAGAGCAGGTGATGCATTGGCTGTTAAGGCAAAGAAAAAGTTATTTGAAGTTAAATTGGCAAATGGAAGTACTTTGGTAGGGGTTAAAATGTCAAAAGGTTCAGAAAACTTTATCGATAAGATCGGTGTAGATAAAGCCATTTTACTACCATATACAATTTTGATTGAAAATGGAAAAGCATATTCATTACATGCAAAATACTATCTTGCAATTTCATATCCGCTACTTAGCATGGGACAATTTATGAAAATATCAAGTATCCCTGATACTATTGAAAGATCATTAAAAAAATCTGTTGTAAAATAATAATATAAGACAGAGGACAGTATGTCCTTTGTCTACCTCCATAACATCTCTTCTAGTGTCACTTTAACATTTTCTCCAAGGGCATCTACATCATAACCACCCTCTAAAAAAAAGACATAAGGCACATCCTTACTGTCAAGTATGCCTCTTAGCATTTTCCTGATCCCCTCAGTCGTTATATTTAACTGTGCCAAAGGGTCACTTTCATGAAGATCATATCCTGCTGAAACCAAAATAATATCAGGATTGAACGCTTCTATTAGAGGGGGAAGATCATTTTCATAAATATCAAGTAATTCAAGATCGCTGCTTTCAGGCATCATTAAAAAATTTGCTGTGTACCCTTCTCCTTCACCTCTTCCCCTGTCTGCTTCTGCCCCGGTACCAGGGTAGGCATAAGCCTGATGTGAAGAGAAGTAAAATACAGAACTATCCTCATAAAACGTATCCTGTGTTCCATTGCCATGATGTACATCAAAATCAATGATCATCACTTTTTCATACCCTATACTCTGTGCATAACGTGTAGCAATGGCTATATTGTTAAAAAGACAAAAACCCATAGCCTGGGTAGGTGTGGCATGATGACCCGGAGGTCTAACTGCACAAAAAGCCCGTTCAAACTCTCCAGACTTTATGCCATCCAACGCAACCACTCCTGCTCCTACAGCCATGCATGCAGCATCATAAGAAGCCCTGGAGCAAATGGTATCTGAATCAATACTTCCTCCATACTGACTCGTATTTTCAATATGTTCAATATGTTCTGGTGTATGTACAAGTTCAAGTACACGAGGAGAGACTTTTAGAGGAGATTTAAAGACTAATGATTCACGTAAAGGTTCAATAGCATTATTGATAGCCTTTAGTCGCTGTGGAGATTCAGGGTGCATTACCCCTGTATCATGCTGCAAATAGATCTCGTCTGTTATATATGCTACTTTTTTATATGCTACTTTCATGCCTCTATTATACTCTCTTCTTAAGCACTTCGATCTCTTTTTTAAGTTTTTCTACCTCTTTTTTAAGTCGTTCATTCTCATTTCTCATACTATATGGTTCTTTATTCTTAACTAATTCGATCGTTTGAGTCACCTTTTTTTCAATCTTTTCATCTATCAAAATATAGATTACATCTTTGCCATTCTCTACAACTGTCTCAGTAGGAATCTGTCCCGACTTAGTCATTTTTACCACATTAAACAGACTTAGCTTATGTTTTACTGCATAAGCCTTAAGTGTTACTTTTTTCATGTTACTCCTTCGATAAATAATTATAAGATATAATATAAAAAATTAACATTAGGATACTCAATGTATAACAAAAGATTCAACCCAATGATGCTCTTGGTACTCATTTCTCTTCTCTTTACTCAACAGTCACTGGCATCAACTGCAAGTGTCATTGATGCAGAAGTTGATGCTGCCATCAAAAAATTTGAAACTGAAGTAGAAGGTGGTGCCAACTTTCTTCCTAAAGTAAAAGGATATCTTGTTTTCCCATCAATCATCCAAGCAGGATTTATCGTTGGTGGTAAGTATGGGAAAGGTGCCTTACGTGTGGATGGTGTTACAAAACATTATTATAGTCTTACTGCTGCTTCAGTAGGCTATCAAATAGGTGCACAGAAGCAATCTATCCTTATTGCCTTTATCTCTGAAGACGCTTTAAACAACTTTGTTAAAAGTAACGGATGGGAAGCGGGAGTAGATGGTTCTATCGCTGTTTCTGACTGGGGTGCAAGTAAAGATATCACTTCTATCAGTTATGAAAAACCTATTATTGCATTTATCTATGGTGAAAAAGGTTTAATGGCAAGCGTAAGTATTGCCGGTACAAAATTTCAAAAAATCATACCTTAAAGTAGAAGAGTCATCCTACGCATTTGATGGAATCTTCCATCAAATGCATTCCTAATACACTATCATCTTAATTCATTATATCATTGTATTTTTCTGCTATAATATGGGCACATCTAAATTTAAATTCAAGGATATACAATGATCAAACTGAAATCTCTCCCTCTACTCCTCGTAATGCTTTTAGCATTTAGTACTATTTCCATGGCCTCATCAAAAAGCAGCATAGACAAGGATGCAAATGATGCACTTGCAAAGTTTTATAATGAAGTGAGTGGATCAAAAAATTATTTACATAAAGTAAAGGCATATTTGGTCTTTCATGAAATCAAAGAAGCAGGAATGTTTTTTGGTGGTAAATATGGTGAAGGTGTTTTACGTATAGGAAATACATCAAAAGCTTATTATAGTATTACTTCAGCCTCTGTTGGTATGCAAATGGGTGCACAAATGTTTAGTATGGTCATTGCCATTACCTCTGATGCAGCACTGAACAGATTTCTTCTTTCAGATGATGACTGGGAAACTGAAGTGGATGGTAAAATTGCTATAGCTGAGTGGAATTCAAAAGAAGAACTTGATGACTATGAATTTGATGATGACATGGTTGCATTTGTATTTGACTCAAAAGGTATGATGGGTAGCTTCACTATGGAAGGTACAAAATTTAAAAGAATTAAAAAATAATTATTTATTAATTCTTCTGCAACACTATTCTGACAAAGCGCTCTTTTGAGCCTTTGTCCACTTTTATTCTCTTTTTTACATCCCTATATTTTTTTATGATATAATTATTAAATCATAAAAAAGGATCAAAATGAAAACATTTAAATATGTCTCTCAACTACTGGTTTTACTCTTGGCATTTAACACTATCGCGATGGCTGATATAAAAGATAAGAGTGCTACCGAAATTGAAAATGATGCAAACAAAGCACTTGGAAAATTTTATAAAGAAGTGGCTGGGAGTAAAGCCTATTTGAAAAAAGTAAAAGGGTATGTGGTTTTTCCAGATGTTGTAGAAGCAGGTTTTTTCATTGGTGGAAAATATGGTGAGGGTGTTTTACGTATAGGAGATGAGTCTCAAGGCTATTACAGTATCACATCAGCATCAGCAGGTTTCTTGGCAGGAGGAGCTCAATATTCACTTGTGATCGCATTTACAACAGATGCATCACTCAAAAAGTTTATGCATGATGATGATTGGGAAAATGAGATAGATGTAAACATGGCCATGGCAACATGGAATTCAGAAGAAGAATTAGACGATATTGACTTTGGAACGGATATGATCGGTTTTGTCTTTGACTCTAAAGGGTTGCTGGGTAACTTTACGCTTGAAGGTACAAGATTTGAAAAGATCACACCTTAATCAGAAATTAAACTGTTCTTTATAAGAACACTTCGGGCAAAGCACATCAGTGGCTTTGCTCTACTTATATAACTTTGCATACTCTTTACATCCAAGTGCGAGACCATAATCACATGCTTTACCAAAGAACTCTTTAGCTTCTGAGTAATTCGCTCTTACCGCCTCACCTTCATAATACATATTACCAAGACTATAGCACGCTTTGCTGTCTTTGGCATTACAGGCCTTAGTGTAAAACTCCACAGATTTGAACTGGTCTTCTTTGACGCCCTGACCTATATAATACATAATACCAAGATTACGACAGCTGGCTGCACGACCATAATCACAAGCCTTTGTATAATATTTTATAGCCTTTTTATAATCTTGTTCAACACCTTGCCCCATATCATATCTATGTCCTACATTATGACAGCTAACCATATCACCGGAACTACAACCCTTGGTATAGTATTGCATGATCTTAGACTTGTCATCTTCTCCACCCTCGCCACTATCAAACATCATACCTAGATTACGACAGCTCCTCGCAATACCGCCTTTACAAGCCATAGTATAGTACTTTATAGCCTTAGTATAGTCTACCGCTACACCATTGGTACTATTCTCATATATGGCACCTAAATGATTACAGCCAACTATATCACCGGCATCACAACTCCTTGTATAATATTTAACAGCCTTGAAAATATCTTTTTTAACACCATTCCCTTTTGCATAGGCAAAGCCAAGATCAGAACAAGCCATAAGAGCATAATCACCTTCACAAGCTTTTGTAAAATACTTCACCGACTTACTCGGATCGACCTTAATATACATACTACCTAGATAATAACAGCTGCTCAAAACATCATTATCACAGGCCTTGGAAAACAACTCTATAGCTTTAGAAGTATCTTGTTTCATATTTATACCGTCTCTATAGAGAAGGCCAAGTGATGTACAGTACGTCATATGACCTTGTTGGCAATTCTCTTTCATCTCACTGATTTCAGAGGCACTCAATTCTATAACGATCATCATTAAAGCCAAAAGTATTTTCTTCATTTCTTTTCCCTTATTGTATAATATTTTATTATACCATGATTTCAAGATAGGTTAGTATATCTTGGGAGAGTGAGAGAATTGAAAGTGAAATAGGATTAAACTGTAAATCGTTCTTTATAAGAACACTTCTTGCAAAGCTCTTCTGTGGCTTTACCCACGTTAAAGCCCTCTAACATCGTTGTAGCACGTTTTGATCTTAAGATAGTCTCTAAACTTTCATCATGCAAGTCTCCGAGTTCTATAATACCATCACAGTCCAGACAACAAGGTACAACCTTGCCACTGGCCAATATTGCTACATGTGATTGTAATCCCTGACAGGTACCATCTCCATAGACCTTATTGTTCAAAGAAGGCCATTCAAAGTAGTTATCAAAATGTACAAGAATTTTAGATGCCAGACGTATGGACTTGGGTCTCTCTTGGTAAATCGTATCTAGCTTTAACTCTGTATTAAATACAGAAGAAATTTTTTTAAAGAGTGTTTCATTAAAAGTACGTTCACTCATCAGTTCATCGAGGTTCCATACACGTAGATTAATAAACAACTCTTCTTCTCTTTCCAATTTAGCCTTACATAATGCCAGTACTGGCGTGATGTACTGATCAAAGGTAAGAGAAGTATCGTTCTTATTGAAACTGTTAAGTGAAATATTGATCTGTTTGACACAAGGGTGAAACAGTGTATCATAAGCGTGCTTCTTCAAAAAATAACCAGACGTGGTCAACATGGCTTTAAGACCGTGTTTATGAATAATATCAAGGTAATCATGCAAGTTGGATTGTGTAAGGGGATCACCTACGGCATGACAGGCAATTTCCTTAGTATATGCTTTTGCCTGTATCACAATTGATTCAAAAATTTTTAAATCCATCTCACGGGAAGGTAATTCTTTTGTGGGACAAAAACTGCAAGAGAGCCCACAGACATTGGTAATCTCTATATAGATACGGTAAAATTTCATTAATTATTTCATACAGGTAGAGAGGTCAGTGATATTCTTGGAACGCTTCACACAAGGGATACGTGACTGTAATTCTATGAGCTCATCTTCTATTTTATCGAGCATCGTATTTTTTCTTTTTTCATCCCAAAGTATAATAAAATCTTCTTCTTCTGTACCCAAATGTATTTTCATACGAGAAAAATTTTCTATACATTGGTTAGCAGTAAAAGGATTTTCTACTGTCTGTAGACATTCCCTCATTTTTCTCATAGAAAGTAACAATGCAGGTAAAAGTTCTTTTTGTCTCTTATAAATATCTTGACTTATATGGTTAATAAACTTTTGTCTCTTTTTATCTGCTATGTTATTAGCTTGATAACTTACATTATTGTCTTTTATATCATTCGCTGCATTTTTTAAAACATTACAAAAGTTATCTACTTTAGAGAGATTTTTTGTTTTTACTTTATCTTTAAAGAGTGCAAACGCCTGTTTAGGATAATCAGGCACTTTACACTTTTCTGCGGTGGCATTTATATCAAACAATACTTCAGTTGCTACTTTTACATAAGAGACATCAAAAACATGCGATTCTGATTTAAGTACAACACCTTTATAAATACATTTTTTAACCCCTGGACCTTCCCAAACATCACAAGTAACACCAACAACATTCGCCTCACCCTTCTTGATCAATCCCTCTGTTTCATCAAGAAAATTATTCTTGCTCTGACTTCTTTTACGTTCTAAAAGTTGTTCATTCTTATAATCAGCAGTGATCACCGTATCTTTTGTTTGTTTTTCAAGTCTTTTGACATATTGTTTATGTTTGATGGCACCCGTGGTCAGAACCATACCCTTTTCTTCTTCCAATCTAATGTCACCCCACTCTTTAAAGCGTAATTTGGCATTACCGGAGATACTTAAATTAGTCTCAGGTGTAA